>JAYUMN010000061.1:0-6734 GCA_043762595.1 Frankiales bacterium | reverse complement strand
CAGAAGTCGCAGCGCCGAGTGCACTGGTCGCCGCCGATCAGGAACGTCGCCTCACGATCCTCCCAGCACTCGTAGATGTTCGGGCAGGCGGCCTGCTCGCAGACAGTGTGCAGTCCCTCTGCCTGCACCAGCCGTTTCAGCGAGGTGTACTCCGGGCCCATGGTCGCCCGGGTCTTGATCCATGACGGCTTTTTCTCGATGGGGGTTGCCGCGTTGCGCACCTCGAGGCGCAGCAGCTTGCGGCCGTCCGGTGCGATCGTCACGGGGCTCCCTTGGGTCACGCCAAGGCTAACGTCGCCAGGCCCCGCCCTGCTTCCGGTGCCCGGCGTGCTGTGTCAGGGGGCCCGGCGACCGCGGCCGGCCCGCAAGTCGCGCACGGTGTCCTGCACCTTGCGCCGATTCTCCGGTGTGTCCAGCCGTGCGCGGGCCTGCGCGATGACCCGCCTGCCCTGCTCGCTACGGGTGAACGCGAGGGCAGCGCCCAACAGTCCAGCCCGACGTGTCCGACCCACAACATCCTCCTGCGCTCGGTGGTGCGATGTGCGGCTCCTGCCCGGTCCTGTTCGGGTCAACCGCTGCGGACCGTCGCCGACAGCGATGGCAGGTGTTGCTCGAGCAGCGGGAGCACCTCGGACACGGCCACCCGGCGACCCAACTCCGCGCTGAGCGTGGTGACGGTCGCGTCCCGGATGCCGCAGGCCACGATCGCGTCGTACGCGCTGAGGCTGTTGTCGCAGTTGAGGGCGAAGCCGTGCATCGTGACGCCGCGGGCCACCCGGATGCCGATCGCGGCGAGCTTGCGAGCGCCGTCGGTTGTCCAGACCCCGGAGCGACCGTCAACCCGGCGGGCGGCGAGGCCGAGCTCGGCGCAGACCTCCAGCAACACCTGCTCGACCCGACGCACGTAGGCGACGACGTCGACGGGATCGGCGAGCCGCACGATCGGATAGCCGGTGACCTGCCCAGGACCGTGCCAGGTGATCTTGCCGCCCCGGTCGACATCGACGACGTGGCTGCCATCGACCGGCCGCTCCCCGGGCTCGGTGCGCCGCCCCGCCGTGTAGACGGGCTCGTGTTCGAGCAGCAGGACGACGTCCTCGGCGCCCGCGACGACCTGTGCGTGCAACCAATGCTGCAGCGTCCAGGCCTTGGTGTAGTCGATCTGCCCCATCCGACGGATCTCCACCGGCTCAGCGTACGTCGGCCAAGACCGCCGTGGCGGCCCGCCGACCCGAGACGAGGGCCCCCTGGATCGAGGCCGAGTCGCGGTGGTCGCCGCAGACGTAGAGCCCGTCGCGCACCCGGACGTCCTTGGCGAATCGGCCCATCGGCGGGGCCTGCGAGGGCAGCGCGGCTGGGATGTCGTAGCGCGCGACGTGCTCCCAACCGGCGGTGTCGACGCCGTAGAGCCGGCTCAGGTGCGCGCGCACAGCCGGCTCGTCGCTGTCGCCACCGACCACCGAGGAGCTGACGAGGACCCGTCCCGGCGCGTACGACGGGGCGGCGTTGGTGAGCACGACCGTGTTCGCGACCGGGCCGGAGCGCTCGCCGTCGAGGACGATCGCCGCCTCGGCGACCGGCGGCTCAGGCGCCAGGTGGTAGTGCGTGACCACGCCGTTCATCGATGGCACCGGTAGCCAGGGCAGCAGCCGGGCGGCGGTCACCGGGTCGGTCGCGACGACCACGGCGCGGGCCTTCGGCAGCGTGTCGACCGGTGCCGAGAGATGGACCTGCAGGCCGCGCGCAAGCTGCTGGGGGATCGCGTGCATGCCGGCCGACGGCACGCACTGGGTGCCGCGCACAAAGGACCGCCAGACCAGGTCGAACCACCGGCTGCTGGTGGTCAGCTCGTCCTCCAGGAACACCCCGGACAGAAAGGGTCGCAGGAACCTGTCGATCAGCTGCTCGGAGCAGCCGTGGGCCCGCAGCGCGTCGTACGTGGTCGTCTCGGGGGCGTTGAGCAGGCGTCCGGCTGAGCTAAGGCCGGCGCGGGCAGCCAGTCGCGCAATGATCATCTTGTCAGTGAGCGACCCGATCGGGGCGCGGGCAGTGGACAGTGCCCAGCCCGGCACCCGGCGCGGATCGCCTATCCGGTGCAGCCGGTCGCCGTAGCGGACCAGTGCCCCGGCCGCGAAGGGCCGGAGAGTGAGCGAGGCGTGGTCCAGCACCCGCTGGGCCTCGGGGTAGCCGGTGTTGTGCACCTGGAACCCGCGGTCCAGACGCATCCCGTCGACCAGATCGGTGCGGACCCGCCCGCCGACGGCGTCCGACGCTTCGTGCACCTCGACCTCGACCCCGGCGGCGGTCAGGTGGCGCGCGCAGGCGAGACCGGCCAGGCCGGCACCGACGACGACGACCTCGGGCACGCCGCGACCCTACCTGTGGACAACGCCCGAGGAGGCCGGCCAATCCTGCCTAGCCTGACCAGCATGACCGAGCGATGGCAGGTGCCGGGGTACGACGTCCTGGAGCTGGTCGGCTTCGGGCGGACCGGTGAGCTCTGGCGCGGCCGGCAGCGCTCCTCCGGCCAGCTCGTCGCGCTCCGCCGGCTGGTCGACCCCGACCCGTCGGTGCTGGCCGCCGTGCGCCGGCAGGCCACCGTCGTGCGGTCCCTGCCCAGTGCCCACCTGGTGCGGCTTCGGGCCGTCGTGGGCGACGTCCTGGTACTCGACCATGCCGACGGGGGTTCACTCGCGGCGGTCCTGTCCCGCCGGGGACAGCTCGAACCGGGCGAGGTCGTCACGACCGTTGCACCGCTGGCGCAGGCGCTCGCTGAGGCGCACGCGCACGGGCTGGTGCACGGCCACCTGGGGCTCGGCAGTGTGCTGCTGACCGCCGACGGGCGGCCGCTGCTCGACGATCTCGGTTGTGCGGCGCTGCGCGACCTCGACGATGCGCTCGACCCCAGCGGCGGTCTGGGTTGCAGCGTCGACGTCTGGGCCCTCGGGGCGCTCGCCCATCAGCTGTTGACCGGCGAGCCGTATGCGCCCGGGGCGGTGCTGGGGTCCACCGTGCCCACCCCGTTGGCCCGCACCGTGGCGGCGGCAGTGGCGTTCGATGCCACCTCCCGGCCGGACGCGGCGACCTTTGCCTCGTCGCTGCTCGCCGCCTGCCCGGCCCTGCCGGTGCGGGGGGTGCCCGCCGCGCCGCCCGCCGGCGCCATACCGCTGGCCCGCCGCCACCCCCATCGCCGGCGGCTGCTCGGGACGGTCGCCGGGCTCGCAGTCGCGTTCGGCGTCGTCGTCGCCGGCTGGCTGTGGGGCCGTGGTTCCGTCGAGCACCCGGCCCGGGTCCAGGCGGTGACCGGCCCCGATTGGGCGGCGCTGCTGGACCAGCTCGACGCGACCCGCGGGCGGGCCTTCGCCGACGGCGACGTCCGGCCGCTGCAGGTGGTCTACCCACCAGGCAGTCCGATGCTGGTCGCCGACGCCGCCCTCCTAGGCCAGCTCAGCCTGGTTGGCCGGCGCGCCGTGGGGCTGCGCCATCGCATCGGCGCAGTGCGTCCGGTCGAGCTGACTGCCGGCTCGGTCCGGCTGCGGGTGTCCGAGGGCCTGACCGGCTACGCCATCACCGACCTGGCCGGTCACACCATCGAGCGTCGCCCTGCTGCGGGCCTCGCCAGCCGCGACCTGCTGCTGCGTCGCGGTCCCGCCGGCTGGCAGGTCGAGTCGGTCACCCCGTCGTCACAGGTTCGCCTGCAGGGCTGAGGCCAGTTCGCGGTGCGTGAAGACGAAGTCGCTGCCTTCCAGGGCAGCCGGGGCCAGCCGTTGCCCGGTGAGCAGCCCTTCCTGGGCGAAGTCTCCGAGCAGCGCCTGGAGGACGAATCCCGGCACCGGCACGGGCAGGGTCGGCCGGTGCACGGCCGCGCCGAGCGCTTTGGTGAACACCCGATTGGTCACCGGCGACGGCCCCACCAGATTGACCGGCCCGGCTACCTGGGCCGACAGGCAGTGCACGATCGCGGCGACCTCGTCCTGCAGCGAGATCCAGCTCATCCACTGGTGACCCGAGCCGAGCGGGGCGCCGAGACCGACTTTGTAGATCTTCTGCAGCCGGGGCAGGGCGCCGCCCTGACTGGCCAACACGATGCCGGTCCGCAGGTGCACCACTCGGACGCCGGCGTCCTGGGCGGGCATGGTCGCCTGCTCCCACTGTTGGCAGACGTCGGCGAGAAAACCCTGGCCCATCGGGCCGGACTCGTCGGTCAACACCTCGCCTGTCTCGCCATACCAGCCGATCGCACTTGCCGAGAGCAGCACACCGGGGCCACCCGCCTGCGCGACGGCCCGCGCGATCGCCGTCGTCCCGTCCACTCGGCTGGCCAGGATCTTCGCCTTGTACGTCGGGGTCCAGCGCGAGTCCGCGACGCCCACCCCGGCCAGGTGGACGACCGCATCAAGGTCGGCAACCGCTGCGGGCTCGACCCGTCGTGAGGCCGGGTCCCACCGTCGTTCGTCGACGGCCTGCGCCGGGCCTCGGACGAAGCGGACGACCTCGTGACCGTCGGCCCGTAGCGCGGGAACCAGGGCCGTGCCGATGAGCCCGGACGCACCGGTGACAGCGATCTTCATAACGGCATCCTGTCGCAGCCCGCCCACCCAGTCCTGCCGATCATCAGGTTTGTGCTGGGCCATGCGCGTGCCGAGCCCGGACAGATTCCATGATCGACGCGGGGGTGGGGCGATCAGAGGCCGAGCTGGGCGGCGAAGTCGGCTTCCTCGAGCCGGTGCTTCACGGTGACCAGGAAGCGGGCCGCGTCGGCGCCGTCGACGATGCGGTGGTCGTAGGTCAGCGCCAGGAAGACCATTGACCGCACCGCGATGACCTCGCCGAGGTCGGGGTCGCTGATGACCACCGGGCGCTTGACCACCGCGCCGGTGCCCAGGATTCCAACCTGCGGCTGGTTGATGATCGGGGTGTCGAACAGCGCCCCGCGCGAGCCGGTGTTGGTGATCGTGAACGTGCCACCGCCGAGCTCGTCGGGTGTCACCTTGTTGGTGCGGGTGCGCTCGGCCAGGTCGGCGGTTTTCCTGGCCAACCCGGCCAGATTCAGGTCGCCGGCGCCGTGGATGACCGGCACCAGCAGCCCGCGCTCGGTGTCGACGGCGATCCCGAGATGCACAGCTTCGTGGTAGGTGACGGTGCCTTCGGCCGCGTCGATACTCGAGTTGACCATCGGGTGCGCCTTGAGCGCCTCGACGGCGGCAAGGGTGAAGAACGGCAGGAAGGTCAGCTTGGTCCCCTCGCGGACCTCGAAACCGGCCTTGGCGGTCGCCCGCAGCCGGGCGATCGCGGTGACGTCGGCCTCGACCACCGTGGTGAGCTGCGCACTGGTCTGCAGCGACTCGACCAGCCGGCTGCCGATGACCTTGCGCAGCCGGCTCAGCGGCTCGGTCCGACCGCGCACGGTCGTCGCCGCGGCTGCCGCGACCGGCTGATCGACGTAGCCCGGGGCGGCCGCCGAGGTCTGGGTGGCCGGCGGCGGGAGCTGGGCCCGGGCGGGCTCGGCAGCCGGTGCCGCTGGCTGGGTCGCGGCGGGCTGGGTCGCGCTGGTCTGGGTCGCGCTGGTCTGGGTCACGGCGGGCTGGGTCGCGGTGGGCGCATCCGCTGCCTGGCCTTGGTCTGCGGCGTCGAGCACATCCTGCTTGCGGATGCGCCCACCCACGCCGGTGCCTTGCAGATTCGCCAGGTCGACGCCGTGTTCGGCGGCGAGTTTGCGGACGAGTGGCGTGACGTAGGCGCCATCCGCCCCGGAACCGGCAGGGGAGGCTGGGGCGGTCGCTGACGGTGCGGGGGCTGCCACGGCGGGCTGCGGCGCCGTTGGCGCGACCGACTCGGCCGGGGCGGGATCCGGCGGGGCGTCCTGCGAGGCGACGGCAGGCGCCGCCGGAGCGGGCTCGGCCGCCTGTTCCGGGGCTGCGGCCGCGGACTCGCTCGGCGCTGCCGGCGCTGCGACGGGCGCGCCGCCGTCCTGCTCGGCGCTGTCGCTGATGACGGCCAGCTCGACGCCGACCTCGACGGTCTCGTCCTCCTGCACCTTGATGGAGGTCACGATCCCGGCGTACGGCGACGGAATCTCGGTGTCGACCTTGTCGGTCGAGACCTCCAGGAGCGGCTCGTCGACCTCGACCCGCTCACCCTCCTTCTTCAGCCAGCGGGTGACGGTGCCCTCGGTGACGCTCTCGCCGAGCGCGGGCATGGTGACGGAGACGGCCATGGTGCGAGAGCTCCTAGCTGTGGCTGTGGAGGGGCTTGCCGGCCAGTGCGAGGTGGGCCTCGCCGACAGCCTCCGACATGGTCGGGTGGGGATGGATCAGCTGGGCGACCTCGGACGGCAAGGCCTCCCAGTTGGTAATGAGTTGCGCTTCGGCGATGAGCTCACCCACGCGCTCGCCGACCATGTGGACGCCGAGCACCGGGCCGTTCTTGGCGGCGACGACCTTGACTGCGCCCGCGGTGCCGAGGATGCGCGCCTTGCCATTGCCGGCGAGGTCGTAGGTCGCTTCGACGACGTCATAGCCCCGCTGGGTGGCAATGGCCGCGGTCAGGCCGACCGAGGCGACCTCAGGGTGGCTGTAGGTCACCCGCGGCACACCGTCGTAGTCGATTGGGGTGACCGACAGGCCGGCGAGCCGCTCCGCGACCAGGATGCCCTCGGCGAACCCGACATGCGCCAGCTGCAACGTCGGGATGAGATCGCCGACGGCGCTGATCGTGGGGATGCTGGTCTGGCA
>JAYUMN010000060.1:0-5036 GCA_043762595.1 Frankiales bacterium | reverse complement strand
ACCCTCCCGCTGCAAGTCTGGGGTCGTGGAGGGGTCGGTGTTGGTAGTGGCGGCTGGGCAGCGTCGCCCAGTCGCCGGCCGGTGCCGGGGTGTCGTTCGTGTCTTTGCGGGAGCTGCTGCAGCTCATCCGGTGGGCGCACTTGGGCTGGCTACCGTGCGCTGCTGGTCGTTGCTCATCGACCGGGCGTGACGGTGTCGCCGCCCGTTCGGTTGATGGTGTGGCCCTGATGGGATTGATCGCTGCAGCCGCCTCGGTGGGCGGGTTAGGTCCGCGATTGGTCGGTTCCTCCGCGCGGACCTCCTGGGCGTTGACCCGGGCGACCGGTTCAGTCGCGGCGCAGGCAGCCCGCGGCGCCGCTTCTGTGGCCGTCGCCAGCCCGGCGGCGGTTCTGCGGGCGGCGGCCGCACTCGTCGGGATGGAGTCGCAGCGTCGGGTGTGGGCGGTGGACGGCCGAGCCCAACTGGAGGTGTGGGGGTTGGCTGGGCCGGCATCGATGCCGGTGGCGGCTCGGGTGCAGGGCGCGCTGACCGGGTTGGGTGGGGTCGCCTGGGCGCGGGTGGATGTGGTGACCCGTCGGGCGGTGGTGCGTTTCGACCCGGCTCGGCTCGGTGTGGCCGAGTTGGTGGCTTCGGTGGCCGCGGCCGAGACCGCTTCCGGTGTCAGCCACGCCGGGTACCCGCCGGACAGCCGCGAGTTCCCTGGTGACGGCGGGCCGGTAACGCTGCAGGCGTGGGCGTTGGCGGCTGATGTTGTCGGGTTGTCGGCGGCGGTCGCTGGCCGGTTGGGGCGGTTCCCGTCGTTGCCGGGCAGCGCCGCCGCCGCGGTGGTGCTGGTGGACAACCAGCCCCGGCTACGTCGGTTGTTGGAACGTCGCCTTGGTCCGGCAAGGACCGATCTGGCGTTGGCGGTGTCCACCGCGGCGGTGCATGGGTTGACCCAGGGCGTTCCGTCGTTGCTGTTCGACACCGGCCAGCGGACTCAGGCGGTGTTGGCGGCCCGGGCCCGTCGCGACGCGTTCAGCGTTGCCGAGGAGCGGTTGTGTGGCGCGGACCGGCCGGTTCCTGCGGCGCCGGTGGACTGGGCTGGCCGACCGGTCCCGCTGCCACCGGGGGTGGTGGAACGCTATTGCGATCGGGCCGCCACCGGCTCGCTGCTGACCGCTGGCGTGTTGTTGACCGCGACCGGAAACGCCGACCTGGCCGGTCGGGTGCTGCTGATCGGCGCCCCGAAAGCCGCCCGGGCCGGCCGGGAGGCGTACGCGGACACGTTGACCGGTGGGTTGTCCAGGCACGGGGTGACGATCGTGCGCCCGGCGGCGCTGCGCCACCTGGACCGGGTCGACACGGTGGTCGTTGACAGCGCGGTGCTGCACGACGACCGGCCGTTGGTGCTGTCCGCGCAGACACACGACGACGCCTGGACCGTCGAGCACGTCTGGGGCGCCGCGCAACGGCTGCTCTGGGCGGACGAGGACCTGCCGCTCCCACCGCCCTCCGGCCGGCACCGGCACCAGCTGGCGTTGCACACCGCCCCCGGTCGGAGGGCAGGGCCAGGGTTGCGGCTGCTGGTCCTGACCCAGGACGACACGCCGGTCGGCCGGGTGTTGGTCGGCACCGAACTCGACCGCTACGCCGACGCGGTCCTGACCGGCGCCCAGAACGCCGGGTTGCGCCTTGTGCTCACCGCAGACCCGGCCGCGGCCGGGCTCGCCGGCCGGGCCGATGAGGTCCTGGCGGTCGGTGCGTCATTGACCGAACAGGTCCGCCGGTTGCAGGCCAGCGGGCAGGTCGTGGCAGTCATCTCCGCGCAGGAGCAAGCGTTGGCCGCGGCCGACATCGGGATCGGCGTCGTGCCGCTTTCGGGCCGGGTGCCGTGGGCCGCAGATGTGCTGTGCGGACCCGGTCTGGCGCAGGTCCCGCGGTTATTGGCCGCTGTCCCGGTCGCGCACGGCGTCAGTGCCCGTGGGGTGACCTCGGCGACCGCAGCGACGTTCCTGGGCGGGTTGCTGACCGCGGTACGCGGCCCCGGCCGGACCGCCCGCGCGGTGCTGCCAGTCACCGCCGCCGCCGGCGCCGCGTTGCTGTCCGGCACCCTCGCCGGCTGGCAGGTCCTACGGACTGCGCCACCCGAACCGGTGCTGCACACCCCCTGGCATGCGTTGGAGGCCGATGAGGTGACGGCCCGCCTGCCGGCCGTCGGCGCCGCCGCCGCGCCGGTCGTCGGCGACCGCGGTCGGCAACCACCGAACGGGCCGTTACTGGCGCTCCCAACCACCCTGCTAGCTGTCCCGAACGCGCTGCTGACGCCGCTCGGTGCGCTGGTCCGTAATGTCCGGGCCGAACTCGCCGACCCGCTGACCCCGGTGCTGGCGACCGGCGCGGCGGCATCAGCAGTCATCGGCTCCCCGACCGATGCGTTCCTGGTCGGCGGGGTGCTGGCCGCGAACGCGCTGATCAGCGGGGTGCAGCGCTTCCGCGCCGACCAAGCGTTACGCGCCTTGCTGCTCGACCAGCAACTGTCGGCCCGCCTACTCAGCGCACCGGCGCCCCCCGGGGCCGGCCCGGCCGACCCGGACCACCGCGTCGACCCGAGCCACCAGGCCGAGCCGGACGGTTGCGGCGATGACCGGGGTGACCTGCCAACCGCGGCTGGGACGGTCCGGCAGGTACCGGCGAGCTCGCTGCGGCCGGGGCAGGTCATCGTGTTGCAGGCCGGCGATGTTGTGCCGGCAGACGCCAGGTTGTTGCACCAGAGCGGGCTGGAGGTCGATGAGGCGAGCTTGACCGGGGAGTCGGTGTCGGTCGGTAAGCAGCTGCAGGCCACGCCGGGTGCGGAGCTGGCGGACCGGGCATGCATGGTCTACGAGGGCACCGTCGTGCTCGCCGGGTCGGCCCGGGCGGTGGTCGTCGCAGTCGGGGCGGCGACCGAGGCTGGCCGGGCGTTGGCGTTGGCCGGGCGGGCCGCTGCGCCGGCCGGAATGCAGGCCAGGTTGGAGGAGCTGACCCGCCGCGGGCTCCCGATCACGCTGCTGGGTGGGGCGGCGGTGACCGGGTTGGCGTTGCTGCGCGGGCAGCCGGTCCCGGCCGCGATCTCTTCCGGGGTGAGCGTCGCGGTCGCCGCGGTCCCGGAAGGTCTGCCGCTAGTCGCGACCGTCGCGCAGCTCGGCGCCGCCCGTCGGCTGTCCGCGCGGGGGGTGCTGGTCCGGTCCGCCCGGACCGTGGAGGCGTTGGGTCGGGTCGACACCGTCTGCTTTGACAAGACCGGCACCCTGACCGAGGGGCGGCTGCGGCTGGCCCGGCTGGCCACTGCGGACCGGCAGTGGGCGCCACAGGACCCGCAGGGCCGAAGGGTGCTACGGGACGCCAACCGCGCCTGCCCCCAGCCAGACGGCCAGCCGGTGACGCACGCCACCGACCGGGCGATCCTGGACGCCGCGGAACACCTGCTCGGCCAGGACAGCGGCGCCGGGGACTGGCAGGAACTGACCGAATTGCCGTTCCATTCCGAGCGGGGGTTCTCGGCTGCGTTGGGTTGGACCACCGGCACACTCCGGCTGGTCGTCAAAGGCGCCCCGGAAGTGCTGCTTCCCCGCTGCACCCACCAACGCGACGACACCGGCAAACGCAGGCTGGACCGGGCCGGCCGGGAACGGGCGCTGCGAACCGTGCATGAACTTGCCGGCCAGGGCCTGCGGGTGTTGGCGGTCGCCCGCCGCAACGTCACCGAGGCGCTACCAGACACCGAGCCGAATCCGCGGCCCGGCGGCGGCCCGGACCCCGAACATCTCACCGAGGACCTGACACTGCTCGGGTTCGTCGCGCTCGCCGACATCCCACGGGCATCGGCGGCCCCGACGATCGCCGCGCTCCACACCGCCGGCCTGGCCACCGTCATGATCACCGGTGATCATCCGGTGACAGCCAGGGCAATCGCCGACGACCTCGGGATCCCAGCCGGCAAGGTGGTCACCGGCCCGGAACTCGCCGACCTGGACGACACCGCCCGCACCGCGCTGGTCAGCCAGGCCAGCGTGTTCGCCCGAGTGTCACCGGAGCAGAAACTACGGATCATCGGGGCGCTGCAGCACACCGGCAGGGTCGTTGCGATGACCGGTGACGGCGCGAACGACGCCGCCGCGATCCGACTGGCCGACGTCGGGATCGGGATGGCCGCGCACGGTTCGGTGTCGGCCCGGTCCGCGGCGGACCTGGTCCTCACCGACCCTGACCTCAGCCTGCTCCTGGACGCGCTCATCGAGGGCCGGGCCATGTGGGCCCGCGTCCGGGACGCTGTGGCGATCCTGCTCGGCGGCAACGCCGGGGAGGTCGCGTTCACCCTCGCCGGCACCGCCCTGGCCGGGCGGGCACCGATCGGGACCCGTCAGTTCCTGCTCGTCAACATGCTCACCGACCTGCTGCCATCAATGGCGATCGCCCTGGCTGCCACCCCTGCGGACACCGCCGCAAGACGCGACCTGCTCGCCAATGGCGTCCCGTCCCTTGGCGCGCCGCTGCTACGCGACATCGCCATCCGCGGCGCCACCACCGGCGCCGGCGCCCTCGCCGGCTGGCAGATCGGGCGGGTCACCGGCACCCGACGACGGGCCAGCACGATCGCGCTCGCCGCACTCGTCGGCACCCAACTCGGCCAGACCCTGCTCGTCGGCGGCCGGAACCCACTGGTCCTGGCCACCGGCCTGGGTTCCGCCGTTGTCCTAGCAGGGATCATCCAGACCCCCGTCATCAGCCAATTCTTCGGCTGTACCCCCCTGGACCCGCTGGCATGGCTCACCGTCGTCACCTGCGCGACCGGCGCCACCGCCCTGGCCGCGGTCGCGCCCCACCTGCTGCCCCAACCGCAACCGCAACACCGGACCGACGACCACCCGCCCCCGGCCGGGCAGTCGGCCTCGTGCTGATCAAAGAGCTGGTCGCCATGGCGGACACCTGTCTGCTGCGAATCCACCCGCCAGTCAGGGGTGGCCCCTTGGGAAGAGTTTGGCGGCTTCATCGTCTGAGGTGACGTTGTTGGCGTA
>JAYUMN010000059.1:0-9352 GCA_043762595.1 Frankiales bacterium | reverse complement strand
CCGCCGTCTGCGGCGACGATGCGGCCGAAGACCTCTGCGGGTCCGGGCGCGAACAACTGCTCCCCGGTGAGCGCCTCGCCGCCGTCGAGACTGCCCGGTAGTACCGCTTCGAGCCGAGCGCCGACGGCTTGGCGCTCGGTGCGACCGGTCATCAACTCCATCGCCGGGTTCCACGAGCGGACCGTGCCGTCGGCATCGACGAGCAGAATGCCGTCGGAGGCGTTGTCGACGATGACCCGCAGCCGGTTGCGCTGCGCGTCGATCTCATCGAAAAGCAAGGCGTGCTGGAGCGAGATCGACACCTGGTCGGCGAAGGTGCCGATCATCTGCAGCTCGCGCCGGTTCAGCCGGACCGGGGCCTTGAAGCCGAGCAGCAAGGCGCCCCGGGCGCGCCCACCGCTGACCAGGGGAGCGAGCGCGGCGGTGGCCAACCCGAGTTGTCGCAGCTCCCGGACGACCGACTCGGACCCGGTGCGCAGGTCCACAGTGGCCGGCGAGGCAAGGTCGGCGCCGCGGGCCAGCAGCGCCGGAGACAGCGCCCCGCCGTGCCCGATGTCATCGGCGAGCAGCAGGGTCGTGAACTCCGAGCCGAACAGGGTCCCGGCCCCCTGCTGGAGCGCGGAGAGCACCGCCGGCAACTCGACCCGATTCAGGCTGAGTGTGGCGGCATGCAACTCCTGCCACAGATCGCGCTCCTGCTGGGCCTTGAGCGCGCTGTTGTAGCAGCCGTAGAGCAGGAGCAGGAAGAACGGCAGCACGAGGATCGTCGGCCGGTTCCACTGCCCGACGAGCACGGCCGTCAGACCCACCAGGCTGTTGCCCAGGAACATCACGATGCGCAGCCTCGAGCCGCGCGACCACACCTTCCAGGCGCCCAGCCCCTGGGCCCACGCGACCGCAGTCATCACTTGCACGCTGATCGCCAGGAAGTAGACCCCGGCGGCAGCGGCGAGCCCCAGCGCGCTGCGCCAGGTCACCGGCGTGGCCACACCGGCCCACTGCCCGGACACCCAGCCGTAGGTCAGCCAGGCAACCGCTGCGGCGACGACGGCGCTCGAGGCGTTGAAGGCAGCCTTGTGCACCGGCCGCCGGGCGGCCAACTGCCGCAGCAAGATCACCGGGCCGAGCAGCGCGACCAGCCAGGCCCAGCCGCCGATGGCCACCCCGACGACCAGCGCGGCCTCCGCCCAGGTGAAGCCGTTACCGTTGCGGCCCAGCCGGATCTGCAGCAGGGCCACGTCCCCGACGAGGACGACCACCGCGACCGCGGCCACCCGGCCGAGCACCTGATCGGAAATCGGGGCGCGACAGGCAACGACCCAGGCGACGGAGCAGATGGCCAAACCGGCCAGGCCGGTCGCTGCGATCAGCGACCTGACCCGGGTCGGCAGCCGCTCCGCCGGGTGTGTCACCCGGGCCGCCGGACACCTCTGGTCATGGACCGCTCTCCAGGTAAAGGCTGCCACCACGGCGTCTGCTGACCCCAGAACGCGCTCGTCCAGGAGTCCGCCGTCCAGGAGTCCGCCGTCCAACTGTCGGCATTCCACGGCCGGCAGAGCGCATCCATCTCACCGGTGATGGCGCGGGGCTCGGAGGTGCCCGGGCAGGTGGTCAGCAGGTGCCGGTCGCCTCGGCTCGCCTCGAGCGACCCCAAGCCGGTCGCCCGGCCGGTCTGGACGGCGGACGACGGCGTGGCCAAAAGCGCTCGGTCAAGGGCCACCCGACCCCTGCCCTGGACGCTCCGCGGGGTGTCGGTGATGCGCACCGCCGTCGTCCGCAGCGCCACCTTGACCTGGTCGGGCGACAGACCCGGGCGGGCCGACAGCAGCAGCGCGACGGCGCCAGACGTGACGGCTGCCGCCTGTGAGGTGCCGCTGCCCACGATGTACCCCCGGCCGACAAGCGCCTCAGGGTGCTGCAAGGCGATCAGCGAGTGCGGGTCGACCGTGCTGACGAGGGTGCGGCCGGGCGCCACCAGGTCGGGCTTGTTGACACCGTCGACCGTCGGGCCGCGCGAGGACCAGGCGGTGACCGCGTCGTTGGCCAGGTCGGTGTCGTGACCGTCGTCGTAGGCCCCCGCGGTGATGACCATCGGGTCATCACCGGGCTTGGCGATGGTCCCGGAGACCGGGCCGGTATTGCCCGCTGACACCACGACCACGACGCCGCTGCGCCAGACCCGTTCGACGGCGTAGTCGAGTGGGTCCACGACAGCGGACTGCCGCGAGGAGGTGCCCCAGGACAGGTTGACGACCCGGATGCCGTACGCCGGGGCGGCCGAGGTGATCCACTGGAGGGCAGCCAGGACCGTCGAGACATCGGTGGCGCCGTTGCGGCCGGCGACCTTGACCGACAGCACCTTGGCCTTGGGGGCCATCCCGACGTAGGCGCCGCCCGGCAGCCCACGGGAGATCGCGCCATCGCCCGCGACGATCCCCGCCATGACGGTGCCGTGGCCAAATGAGTCGTGCGTGCTGTCGCGTTCACCGGAGAAGTCCGGTCCGGCCACGACCCGACCGGCCAGGTCGGGTACCGGGCTCACTCCGGTGTCAAGGACAGCAACGGTGACGCCGGCGCCGGCAGTCCCACCGGCCCACGCCGCACTCGCGCCAGAGGTCTCCGGGTACGTCGAGGCGACCGCTGTCCCGTCGTACGACGCGTCGCTCAACTGCACGGCGGAGTCGGGTGTCACGGCGGCGATCCACCGGCTGCGGGACAGCGGGCCCAGCTGGTCGACCGGCACCGAGGCGGCGACGCCGTCGACGATGGGCAGGTTGCGCAGGATCCGTCCGCCGACTGCCCGAACGGCAGCCGCGGCCGCGGGACCACGGCCGGGCATGGCGCGGACAAGCACCCGTTGCGGGCTGGCCCGCCCAGCTTCTTGCCCGGCCAGGGCCGGGGTAGGCACCGCAGCCGAGAGCGCGGCGACGGCCACCGTGGCAGCGGCAACCGCCAGGCCACGCCGACCAGTCAGCTGTATCAAGGGGTGCCCCGCTCCGCCCGGTACCCTGACCCAGGCTGTGTCAGGCAAATGTGACACCGAGTGGGCCCGCTGGCCACTTTCCGTGCAGATCAGCTGGCTCAACGTGCGTTGCTCGTCCTCAATGACCAGCTGTCACCGCTCGAAGTAACCATTGACAACTGTCGCCAAATCTGGTGCGAGCGTCGGCTGGGGGGGTTGCTCCCGGGCCGCTCCGGCCCGCCGGTCGCAATTACGGCCCGCCGCCTTCGCCTCGTACAGCGCCTCATCCGCAGCCGCGAGGGCTGCAAAGCCCGCAGAACCCTCGACAATCGCCGCAAACCCGGCGGAGAACGTCACTTCCGGGTGCAGCGTCATCCAGTGCGCCCGCAGGCGGGCGACAGTGAGCGCAGCCTGGTGGAGGCTGCTGCTGGAGAGCACCATGGCGAACTCCTCGCCGCCGTACCTGGCGGCGTAGTCCGTGGCACGCAGTCCAGTCTTCAGCACCAGCCCAAAGTCGGCGAGGACCCGGTCTCCGGCCGCATGTCCGGCGGTGTCGTTGAGCCGTTTGAAGTGGTCCAGGTCGCAGATCACCACGCTGTCGCCCGGATCAGCCAAGGACAGCCTCAGATCGAGAGCACGCCGGTTGCCAAGTCCGGTCAGCGCATCGGTCTGCGCCGCCCGATGTAAAGCGTCGGTCAGCTCCCGCTGTCGTTGCATCAGATCGGCCAGCACCTGTGACACCAGCACCCACACCGTGACGACGATCGCGAGCCGCACCCCGACCGCAGCAGACCAGGTGCCGATGGCCGCGACGTAGGCCGCCGCTGCCGGGGGGACCAACCACAAGCTCGCAGCGACCGGCTGGGTGAGCCCGGTGTAGGTGAAGCAGAGCACGAGCAGCCCGACGTACGGCGCAGCGACGCCGCGTGTGGACAGGCCCAGCAGGCCCAGGGCGCCCAGAACCAGGACGGGGAAGGCCAGCGTTAGCCCCGCTGGTACCCGCGACCACGGCAGCCACAGGCTGACCACCAGCAAGCCGCCCATCGCGGCGGTGAGGAGCATCAGTACGAGCCAGGTGTGGCGATCCGGGGCGAGCAGCGGCGCGGTGGCCGACACGACGAGCCCGGTGGCCAGGAGCAGCGCCCGACCGAGCGCCACAGGGTCCCGGGGTCCTGCTGCTGCCTCGACCAACGCCCCAGCCAACTCCTGGCAGACGGTCGACAGTCGTCGTCGTCGGCGACCGGTGGCGGGCGACCGGTCGGGCTGCAGGGAGCTCACCCTGCTCGCCTCGGCAACCACGGCCGGCACCTTGACCGCCCTGACCACGGTCCTGCCGACGATGTGCCTGGCGTTCGAGATCGACAGCACCAGCATCCCGGTGTGCCGACCCGGGTGTCGATCTGTTGACTCGAGCGGCTGACGACGGTCGAGTTCATCGTGGCGGCAGCGGGGGCCGCGGCCGATCCGTTGCTCGCCTTCTCGCGACGATGGTCAGGCAGCCCAGCGGGCGGGCATGGTCGCCCGCCCCTCCAGCCACCCGTGACGGTGCGCTCCCGGCCGTCGACGACCAGACGCAGCTCGACGTTGGTGGCGGTGCTGGGCACGACGACGGCGAGCCGTGTGGTCTGGGTCGACCACGGATCGCTGCGGGGCCGCCGGAGCGGGCCGATCAGTCACTGCTGCAACGGAGGCGTCCCACCAACTCGATGGCGACCAGCGGCGCGACGAAAAGGTGCCAGGGTGCCGGTTGTCCCGGAGGGACACGCCACGGAGGACGACCAGTTCGACCCGGATCTCCAACGCGCGGTTGCGGTCGTCAGCCGGATCCACCGCCCCCACCCAGGACGTTGACAGCCGGGTGAGGCAGGGTGCGGTCCATGCCTGACGAGCAGCGATTGCCCGGCCGGCTGGCTGGACCAGCCCGTGCAAGCGTTGTGCTGGCTGCAACGCTTGCAATCGGCGGGGCATTCTGGGCGAGTTCCCTCGCGCACGCGGTCGTCACCCGCACCGTGGCGCCCACGCTTGTTGTGACGGCCGGCGCTACGCCGCGTGCCCCGAGGTCAAGCGAGCCGAGCGAGCGGCTGGTCGTGCTTGGTGACTCCGTCGCAGCCGGCGCCGGCTGCAGCTGCCCGACCTACGCGGACCTGCTCGCCAGTAAGCTCGCTATCCATTCCGGGCAGGCCGCCAGCGTGACCAACGCGGGCCAAGACGGCATCACCACCACAGACCTGCTCAGTCAGCTCGACGACCCCGTCATCACGCACGCGTTGCGCTCAGCCACGGTTGTGACCATCACGATCGGTGCCAACGACTTCGACGACGCCCTCGCGGGCCGCGACGACTGCGCCGTCGGCAGCGCCCTGTCCTGCTATCGGGCTGAACTGACCGCCCTACCAGGGTTGCTGCACGAGGTTCTCAGCCGCATCCATCACCTCACACCGGCCACGGCGACCGTGATAGCTACGGGGTACTGGAACGTCTTTCTCGATGGGGACATTGGCCGACAGCACGGCAGCACGTATGTCGCGACCAGCGACGCCCTCACCCGAGCGGTGAACGCCATCATCGCCGAGCAGAGCGCGCAGACAGCCGATCGGTACGCCGACCTCTACACCCCCTTCGAATCCCAGACAGCTAGCGGGCTGGCCGCTCTCCTCGCCGCTGACGGCGACCATCCCAGCGCACAAGGACACCAACTCATCGCCGACGTTGTCTACGACCAGCTTCGCGCAGTCGCGACCGCCAAGCGACCTTGGACAACGGGACCCGCGGACAGCGAGCCTGGCCTGTTGTGGAACGAAAGCCATGGCTACCCGCTCTGGAAGAGCGGGTAGCCCAATCCACCTCGGACTCACCGCGTCAACGACTGCCGCTCCACGCTTACAGTTTCGGCGGCTGCGCGTGCACAAAGCTGCCGGGCCACCGGTGTGGCGACCCG
The DNA here is from genome assembly GCA_043762595.1 of Frankiales bacterium. GTDB lineage: Bacteria > Actinomycetota > Actinomycetes > Mycobacteriales > SCTD01 > JAYSQK01. The sequence continues at coordinate 3,452 of JAYUMN010000059.1, read as the reverse complement.
GCCGGTGTGCTCAGCCGGCCGTAACGGTGACGGACTTGCTGCTGGCAGGGAGGTGCCGCACCGTGTTGCCGATGTGGATGAAGTAGGTGTGCGTCTTGGCGGGCCGAACAGTGAAACTTATCGTGCCGGCTCGGGAAAGTCGACCCTTAGCTAGAACAGAGAAACCATTCGTACCCTTGACTTCGAGGGTGACGACCTCGCTGTCGATAACTGGTGAGCCCTGGACCTTCAACGTTTGCATGCTGCCCGCCATGACCGGTGCGCTGGGGCCGGTTACCGCGAGCCTGGGCCGGTCGTAGACGCCGGCCACGCTGGAAGTGCTGGCTTTGGTGGTCTGGTCGGCGGCGTGGACTGCCTTGAACTGTTCGTTGTGCTCGATCGTGAACGTGAAGACGGCGTTACCGCTGCTGTTCGTCTCGGCAGAGGCGATCTTGGTGAAGCGACCGGCGCCGGCGGCACGTGCGAACAGCGCCACTGAGTGTCCGGCTGCGACCGCCTTTCCGGTAGTCAGGTGGGCGGTCAGCGTCACTAGGTGATGGTCGGCCACGACGCGGGCCGCACTTGTCACGGTCAGTGGCGCCGAGCTCGTGGTGGTCGTGCTGGCACGAGCGGCCCCTGCGGTGACCAGCAATGCGGGGACAGCGGTGAACAGGGCGATCGTGCGACTGGCGCAGCGCATGCGGAGTTCCTCTCGAGAAGCGGGATGCGGGACGTGCTGGACCATGGCCGGTTTTCCAGCTGGTCCTACCTGGACAACGACAGGCACCTTCGCAGCGTTACTCCTGGGCCAGATCCTACCGATTCTCGGGCTCGCCAGCTGGAGTGGCCTGGCACCGCCGGACCACAGCCACCCATATGGTGGCGGGCGCCGCGCGGCCCTTGGGCAGGTCGGGCTACCAGGAACGTCACGAGACGGGAGGGTGCTGATGCGGGGCGCAGCGTGGCCTGCTGAACCCGGTGCTCTGGGCGACGTCATCGCGCGCGCGCGCGGCGGCGATGAGCTGGCGTTCGAGCTGCTTTGGCGTACCTACCAGCCACAGCTGCTGCGTTTCCTGATCGCCCGCGGCGGCGTCGAGGTGGAGGACCTCGCCGCCGAGACCTGGTTGAGGGTGGTACGTCAGTCCACCCTGGCACCGGACTCGCCGGAGCACTTCATCGCGTGGCTGTTTACGATCGCACGCAACCTCGCGATCGACGCTGCTCGCGCCCGGATCCGTCGACCGTTGATCCTTGCTCGCGATGAAGACCTGCGGCTGCTCGAGCGAGCGCAGGTCGGCGATCCGGTGCACCAGGTCTTCTTGGAAGAGCTGACCACCATTGACGCACTGGCCCTGATCCGATCACTGCCGCCCGAGCAGGCCGAGGTGGTTGCGTTGCGGGTCATCGCGGATCTGGACGTCCTGGCCGTCGCAGCGGTGCTCGGCAAGAGTCCCGGAGCGGTGCGCGTCGCGTGCCACCGCGGGCTACGGAGCCTGGCGGCCCGAACTGGTCAACCGGAGCGGGTGACGTCGTGATCGACGACGACTTGTCGTGGTACATGGACGACCCGGCAGAGGCGTGCGAGGAGCACCGTCTCCTACAGGAACTCCGTGGCGCACTGCTGGGGCCTGCGTCAACGAGCGAACTCGCCGGATCCGAGCTGCTACGCCAGATGTACCGCCGTGAGCAGGCCAGGACGGATCCGCGGGCTCGACGCACCGCGATTGAGTCGGCGCGTCGCAGGTCGCGCTTCAGCCCGCTGCTACCGGCGGGTACAGCCTTGACGGTCTGCCTGCTGCTGCCGACCGGGACCGCCGTCGCCGCCTACACCGGTCGGCTGCCTTCCCCGGTCCAGGGTTGGGCGCATACCGCCTTAGGCCGGGTCGGGGTACCTGCCTCAAAGCACCCAGCGATCCCGCGAGGGGATCACATCGTCCGGACACCCGATGTCGACCGGCCCGGACCTCGGCACCGGGACAGCCACCCCTTGCTCCGCCGCCGCTCCGGCCAACCCTGCCCGATCATGCTGCCGCGACAACCAGCAACCAGACACACGTTCTTGCCAGCACCAACATTGATCAGCGAGGAAGGTGGACGCAGCGCGTGTGGGCACGTTGCGACGAGTCCTCGACACGACGGCGCATTCAAGCCAACCCGAACAGCCCTGCCCGGCCACACGATCGGAGTCCGGGTAACGCCCGGCCCCGGCTCCCCGCCGCGGGGCACGAGCCGCACCCACGCACCAGCGGTGCCGATCCAGGTTTCCCCTCGACACAAGTAGTTCCGCGGACCATTGCCCGCTCCACCCCGAGCGACGGGATGCCGGTCAGGTGAAACGCGTCTCCCGCAACGGCTGCCATGGCCAGCAGCCGCCACTGCCCTCTCCCACGATCCACTGCGGGCCTCGACACCGGTACACCTGCTGATTTCTGGCCCGCAGTCACCCTTCGCAAATGTTCTGGCATACGGCGCGAGGATGCGCTTCAAGATGGCCAGCGGCTTCGTCCTTGCCCGGGTATCCACGGCGTCGGCGTACTCGGCCGAGCCGAACCGGCGCGCACCTCCCCCGAGGGCGGCCACGTTCGATTCTCAACCTGAATGGCTCGAGGAGGACCTCATCGGCCTGATTCGCAGCCAGCACCAAGCAGCCGATCGGGTTTCACATTTCACCCAAGCTCGTCCGGTCTGTCTCTCGATGGAGTGCGGTCGGTGAGCCTTCAAGCCACGTCGCGGAACGCCAACGGCGGGCCGGACGTTACAGTGAGATGCCCTTCGGTAGTCGGCCGACGGAGCTGAGCGTCCGGAAAGGGGAGCTCTGATGCACCTGGCGACTGTCGCCCCGCCCGGTCCGCGCAGCCCCCAGTTCGAGCCGTCGACCGAACGGGACACCTTGCAGCCACGGGCCCCGTTCATGAGCCTGAGGGACTGCGCAGCCGCCGCGCCTCGGTGTTCGTTCCCGGCCGTTGATCCTGCGCTCGACAACAGCATCTGTCGGCACGTCCGGGACGTGCCTCGCCACCGCCCACGGCCGTCAACGATTTGCCGCGGACTAGCGGCAACGCCACCAGCGGGGACCGCGGTCCCGACGCCACCCCAGCAACCAGGCCGCGCCAGGGTGTTTGCCAACACCCTGATGAACACGCGAGATACGACCGCGACCATCAGCCTGATGGCGCCGACCGGGGCCTAGGTGACCGTCCGAGCGACGGTGCCCTCCAGCCGTCAGCGATCGCGGTGACCTGGCTCGCGGACGTTCCGCTTGCCGACCCGTTGCTGGCCGTGGCGCTGGCCGTGACGGCCGTCGGCGCGCTGTCGCGGGCGCGTCCCCGCTATCGACACCACCGGGCGGGGCTTCGTCTGGCGTCCTTCGTGCTGGCCCTGCTGGCCTTCGCCGCCTACGCCAACGCCTACTTCAGCTATCTGCCACACGTCGGCGACATCGCCGGGCCGCGGCCCTGGCCCACCGCGCCTGC
>JAYUMN010000058.1:0-6948 GCA_043762595.1 Frankiales bacterium | reverse complement strand
CCGACCACCTACCTCCGCCCGCTGCTCGGCACTGGGTTCTGCGGGGCGTGGACGACGTTCAGCTCGATCACCGCCGGTGCGGACCAGCTCATCGCGCATGGTGCGGCGGGTACCGGCGCGGCGTACGTCCTCTGCAGTGCGGTCGGCGGTCTCGGCGCCGCAGGGCTGGGGCTCGTCCTGACCCGCGCGGTGGTGCGTCGGCGCACACCCGTGGGCGACGAGGGGGCCGGATGAGACTCACCGGGGCGGAGCAACGGCTCACGATCTTCGTCGGGGAGTCCGACTCGACGAGCTCATTGCCGAGGGATTGATCAGCATCGAGGACGTCGAGGTCATTCGCTACGTCGGGCGGCAGCGCGATGCGGACGCGGCTGATCCCGAAACGCCGGCGGACCAGTCGGGCCAGCCAGGAGTCACCGGCTGATGCTCGTGACGGTTGCGGTGGCGCTTGCGGCTGGTTCGGGCGCCGTTTGTCGCTATGCCCTCGACCAGCTCGTCCAGTACCGGACGGAGAGCAACTTCCCGTTCGGAACACTGCTGATCAACGTGCTCGGCTCGCTCGTGCTGGGGCTGGTGCTGGGCCTGACGACGCACCACGGGCTCGCGCCGGACATCGCCCTGGTCGTCGGCACCGGCTTTGCCGGCGGCTTCACCACCTTGTCAACCTGGGCCGTTGAGAGCCTCGCGCTGGCCGAGGCCGGCGAGCTACCGGCAGCCGCCTGGAACATTGCCGGGAGCTTTGGGGCCGGCCTGCTCGCCGCTGCCACCGGCTTCGGTCTCGCGCTGCTGTAATCGCGGGACCACCTACCAGCAGGAACTGCAGCGGTGGTGGCGCCCGGGCGAGTTCGACGTCGGCCCCGGCGTGATGACCGAGGTTGACAGTGCAGCCGGCTCGACGGCAGCGACAGCTTGGCGGTGGACGTCCCCGACGTGGCCGTCGCGCTGGTCGGCGGGCCGGGGCGACTACCTCGGCCGCCCCGGTTTCTGGCACGGCGCGATGGCGGTGGCCGGGTCTTAGGCCGGCGGCGCCTACGGATGGGACGCCATCGTCCGCACGGAGGTAATCGATGACTGGTCGGTCCATCGCGAACAGACCGCCGCCCACTTCGGCCAGCACGACGGCGTGGCCGTGGATGATCATCCCCATCGGCACGGCGCCAACCTCGGCCGGTCCGGTGCGGCCTACCGTCGGGCCGGCGGCTTCCCACGGCTGGCCCTCGCCGAAAGACCCTGCGCTGGTTGCAGCCCTCCACGGATCACCCGGGCCGGGCACCTACCCGTCGCCACCGCCGCCCGCCACGCCCCCGGGAAGTCGGTGGCTTCGGCGAGCTGCTGGGCTCGGTGGAGCTGACCAGCGAGTATGCGGTGAGCTCCCGAGCAAGCCTTACCGGGCCCGTACGTCGCCCGTGCGGGCCGCGAACGCCGCCAGCCCAGGCTCCTGGTCGTCGGCCGCACCGAGCGGCCACACCGTGGAGGTCATTGATGAACGTTGTGCAGCGAACCGTGGCAGCCGGTCTCGGGACGACCCTGGTGGCCGGGGTGGTCCTTTCCGCAGGCCCCGCCCGGGCTGCACAGATCAGGTCGGGTTGCTTGACCGGCGCCCTGCCAGGCATCGTCCTCGGCAACCCCGGCCTCAAAACCCAGCAGGCCCAGGGCGTCTACCTCTGGCACGGCGCGCATGGCTATTCGCTGCGGATCACCCACCCTGGCAAGGCCCGCGTCGTCGTCTCGGGTGTGATCACCGTCAGCCGGGATGTGTCAGCCGTACGACGGGTCGCGCTCGAGCGGGACGACAGGGTGACCCGAAGCAACCACGGACGCACGCTCGCCTTCCGCTTCACCAACTATGGCGGCGTCGACGGCATCGACTTCGGTGCGGAGTGCAGCACGACGGTGCGGCTGGCGCTGCAGATCGCCGGCCGGTCGGCGACCCCTGCCCAGGTGTTCCTCGGCCAGCACCGCGCCTCACCGACCAGCGTCCCGTTCACCGTCGAGCGGGCGCACGACACCCAGCAGGCCCGGGTCAACTGACCGAACGCCTCACCCGCCGGGCAGGGGCAGGGTCACCGTGAAGGCGGCCCCGCCCTCCGGCGCGTGCCCCGCGCTCACCCGGCCGCCGAGTTGGCCGACCAGGCCGCCGACGAGCGCGAGGCCGAGGCCCGTCCCGACCCGGCGTACGCCGCGGTAGCGGTTGAACAGCACGGACCGTTCGAACGCCACCGCGATGTCGTCCTCGGTCAGCCCCGGACCGCCGTCGCGCACCCCCAGCACAGCCGCGCCGGCCCCGGCGTAGAGCGAAAAGGTGATGGGGCAACCGGTCGGCGTGACCCGCAGGGCGTTCTCAGCCAATCCGTCCAGGACCTGCCGGACCCGGCCGGCATCGGTGTGCAGCAGCAGCCGCTGGGCCGGGAGCTCGGCGCGAAACGGCACCCCCTCCGCCGCGCACCGCGTCGACCAGACCGCCGCCGCGGCCCGAACGACCTCGGTGAGGTCGATCAGCGACGGCTCGAGCCGGAAGTCCTGCGCGCCGAGCCGAGCCAGGTCGAGCAGGTCCGAGACGAGGCGCTCGAGGCGCTGCGCCTCGGCCTCGATGGTGCGCCCCGCCATCACGGCCCCTGCGCCGGTCGCGACCTCGTCACCGAGCGCCTCGGCGTAGCCGCGGATCGCCGTCAGCGGCGTGCGCAGCTCATGGCTGATGGACAGCAGGAAGTCGCGCTGACGTGATTCGCTGCCGGCGAGGGCGTCGGTGAGCCGGTTCATCGCGCCGGACAGTTCGGCGACCTCGGCGGGTCCGTCCTCGGCCAGCCGGACATCTCGCTCGCCGGCCGCAAGCCGGTGGGCGCCCTCGGCGGCCCGGACCAGCGGCCGGGTCAGCCGGCGCGCCACGACGACGCCCAGCAAGGCGGCGGCGAGCAGTCCGAGCAGCAGTGCCAGCAGCAGTCGCCGCAGCACCGCCGGCGTCAGCACCCGCGCGTCGGAGGCGCGTTCGAGCAGCAGCACCCCTCCGTCACCCGAAACGGGCTGCACCTCGACGAACACCCGCGATCCATCGAGCCGGCGTACGGCGGACAGCTCCTCACCACGACCGGCCGCGGCGACGTCAGCGGGGTCCAGGATGGCCGGGCCGAACGTCCTGCCGTCGGCCCGCACCCGGACGACGGTGATGCCACTGGCCCGCAGCACGCGGGCGGCCGGCCGGCCGGTCCGGAACGCGTTCGGCACCGACGCGCGCGCCTCGGCCACCAGGATCGCCTCGCGGCGGAGCACCGCCCGCGCCTGGCCGTCGTAGGCGTGCCGGATGAAGCCGAGCGCGGCAAGGGCTGCGGCGAACACCGCGAATGCCGCGGCGAGACACGTGGCCAGCGCGACCTGCCGGGTCATGCCGACGCGGCGGGTCACCCGACTCGCGCCGTCGCGGCATAGCCGACACCCCGGACGGTTTTGATGACGCCGGCCGCCCCGCCGAGCTTGGCCCGCAGCTGTGCGACGTGCACGTCCACCGTCCGGGTGCCAGCCGGCGCGGCGTAACCCCACACCTCCGAGAGCAGCTGCTCGCGGGGGAACACCCGGTCCGGCCGCCGCAGGAGTGCGGCAAGCAGGTCGAACTCGGTTGCGGTCAGTGCGATCTCGCTCACCCCAGCGGCGGTGGTCACCAGGACGCGCCGGGTGTCGGGTTCAAGCCGGACCGGCCCGGCGACGAGCGGCGGCGCGGCCACGACGCCTTGGGTTCGTCGGAGCACGGCCTTGACCCGGCTGACCAGCTCGCGGGGGCTGAACGGTTTGGTGACGTAGTCGTCGGCGCCGAGCTCGAGGCCCAGCACCCGGTCCACTTCGTCGTCACGGGCCGTCACGAACAACACCGGCGTCCAGTCCCCGGCCTCGCGCAGCGCCCGGCAGACCTCCGTGCCGTCGAGCTCGGGGAGTCCCACATCGAGCACGATCGCGACTGGGTGCAGGGCCCGCGCGGTGGCGAGCCCGGCCCGTCCATCCCGCTCCACCGCAACGCCGAATCCGGCCCGGGCCAGGTAGAGCCGTTCGAGTTCGGCAATGGCCGGCTCATCCTCGACGACCAACACGAGCCCTCTCGCGGCCGGAGTTGGGGCCGCCGGTGTCATCCGCGCAGTCTCCGGTACGCCGGGCCAGCGCGGCCGGTCGGCCGGTAAGGCTTACCCGATCCGAACACGACGGCGGGTGGAACGGCAACAGGGCTCCCGCATGATCAGGGCCTCAACGACCCCAGGAGCCTGTCATGAAGTTCGTCGCCCGCACCGCGTCGCTCGGCACCGCCGGGGCGCTGGCCCTCACCGCCAGCACGCTGGCCGCCGGCGGACTCGGCACCGCCATCGCCGACCCGACCAGGCCCGCGGCACACAGCGCCGCCGCCCAAGCGCGCGGGTTGACGCCGCAGCAGCGGGCGACCCTGCGGTCCACCGGCCATCTCAGCGTCGTCCGGCACACCCGTAAGCACGGTGCGGTGACGGTGCTGGTCCAGCGGGGGGTCATCGAGTCCGTCGACGCGACATCGATCACACTGCGCAGCAGGGACGGCTACGAGCACAGCTACGTCATCAACGCCGCCACCAAGGTCCGGGAGCACCGGCAGCCCGTTGCGGTCGGCGTGCTGCACACCGGCGAGCGGGCCATGGTCGTAGCGGTGACGACCCCGCACGGGGATGTCGCCCGGCGGATCGCCTGTCTGCGGCCAGCCTGAGCCTGCGGTGCGGTGCGGTGCGGTGCGGTGCGGTGCGGTGCGGTGCGGTGCGGTGCGGTGCGGTGCGGTCAGGGGATCATCGGGACGGGGCGGTCCGCGAGCGCCCAGCTCTGCACAGCGCCAGTCCGATGGCCGAGGAACGCCGGGCGGTTCGCCGCACTGAACAGCAGCGGCAGCAGATCTGACGCACACAGGACGCCGAGATCGCCCTGTCTTGATGCGGTCTCGCCGAATTCGACGACTCGGTCCACCCGGACCGCTCCCCCGGCCATCACGAACGGCGTCGGGTCGCCGGTGTGCAGCACCCCACCGGTGGAGGGCGTGGCGTGGTCGCCGGTGATCGCGACCACCGCCCGCCCGGCCAGGTCCAGCAGCGGCGCCAACCCGGCGTCGATGGCCTCCAGCACCTCTCGCTTGGCGTACGGCGACTTGCTGTGGCCGGCCTCGTCCGGTGCCTTGGTGTGGACGTGGACGAACGCCGCACCGGCGGCCAGCAGCCCAACCCCGGCCGCGACCCGTTCGGTCATCTCCTGCGCCAGATCCGGTCCGGCCGGCAGGTCGCGCCGGGCCCAGCCGAGCAGCTCGGCGATGCCCCGGTAGAGCCGGCTGCTGGTCACCGCCGCGCCGGGCACGCCGGCCAGCTCGACAAAGCTCGGTAGCGGGCGGCGGGCACCGGCCCACTTGGTGGTCAGCAGGTCGAGGGCGGGACGCCCGGCGGTGACCCTGGCCGCGTTGACCCCGGACGCCGTCAGCACCTCCCGCGCCCGCAGCAGCAGGGCGCACAGGTCGGTGGCGAGGGCCTGGCCGGCCGGGCCCGTCGCCACCGGCCGCAGCCAGGGGTGCAGGTGCTCGAAGAACGGGTCGGAGTCGCTGACTTCACCGGTGACGTGCGTGGGCAGCACCAGCAGGCTCTCCCCGCGTCCCCCGAGCGGGTGGAGCTGAGCGCCGAAGCAGGCCGCGACCGGCTCGAGCTCGGCGAGCAGTCGCTCGGCGTCCTCGGCGTCGTCGGCGGCGGCCCGGCCAGTCACCCACACCACCCCGCGGTCGGCTGTCGAGGTGCGCAGGGCCGCGTGCACGACTGCCCCGGCGTACGGGATGTCGATGCCGGCGCCGAGCCCTTCAAGGACCGCCCGGCCGGGGAAGGGTTGTTCGCCGTAGCCGAACATCGCCCAGTGGCTCAGCTCGGAGGACGGCGCCCGACCCCAGCCGAGCGGGACGTGCCAGCCACTGGCGCCGCGCCCGGCGAGCTCGTCGAGCACCGGGGTGCGGGCCGCCTCGGCCGGGGTGCGGCCGCCGAGCTCGGGCACCGGGCGGTCGCCGAGCCCGTCGAGGACCACCAGCATCACCGGGAGCCGGTCGTCATCGAGCCGGGGTTGGCTCTCACCGTAGCCGGGCGGCCTCACGGGCGCCAGTTCACAGCGGGGTCGCCCGGTCGGCCAGCAGTGCGGTGAGCGGCGCGACCGTCGCCGGCGGCACCATCGCCTGCCATCCCTGGCCGGTCCGCAGGGCCGCCCGGATCGCCGTCGAGGTCCGCCGGGTCTGCTCGTCGCCGGGCACCTCGACGACCTCGTAACCGCCGGCGGCAAGGCGCCGCGTCTTCTCCCGCTCCCACGGCCCGTAGACCCCGACGTACTGCACCGCGTGCAGCGGGACGTACGACGCCCAGTGCGCGGGCCGGCCGAGATCGAACGGGACGATCAGCACCCGGCCCGCAGGCACCGGGCCGAGCGCCGCGGTGAGCAGTTCGAGCCGTTCGTAGAAGGTGAACGGGTTGGCCGCAGCGAGGTGCCGGTGATCGCTGCCGGACTCGAGGCGGAGGGTGCCGGGGTCGGGATTGGTGACGCCGATGACGAGCCGGCCGCAGCTGCCCAGTGCCAGCTCGAACAGCCGGAGATGGTCCCCGTGCACCGGTTGGAAACGGCCGGTCACGCACGCCAGCGAGATGCTCACCGCAGCAGGGCGCGAGCGATCGCGTTGCGCTGGATCTCCACCGTGCCAGCCGGGATGCGCAGGTTCCGGGCGATCCGGAACAGCTTTTCCTCCGGTCCGTTGCGGGTCAGCCCACTCGCGCCGTGCACCTGCAGGGCCCGGTCCGCGACCCGGAAGAATGCCTCGTCGTTGACGAGCGCGATGAGGCTGATGAGCCGGATCGCATCGTTGTGCAAGGGGATGGCGAACGGTCCGAGCGCATCGAGTTCGGCCTGCGCGTGCAGCGACATCGCCCGGGCGGTGTACAC
>JAYUMN010000057.1:0-5086 GCA_043762595.1 Frankiales bacterium | reverse complement strand
ACCTCGGCGAGCAGAACCGACCCGGGCCGGCGCGGGTCACCGTCGTACAGGCCGTCCACGTCGGAGAGCAGGACGAGGGCGTCGGCTTTCACGAGATGGGCGACAAGTGCGGCCAGCCGGTCGTTGTCACCGAACCGGATCTCCTCGGTGGCGACGGCGTCGTTCTCGTTGACGACGGGCACGACGCCGAGGGTGAGGAGCCGCTCGAGGGTCGTCCGGGCGTTGCGGTAGTGCGCCCGGCGCACCACGTCGTCGGCGGTGAGCAACACCTGACCGACGGTGCGGCCGTGCCGGGCGAACGCGGTCGCGTAGGCCTGGACGAGCAGTGACTGGCCGACCGAAGCCGCTGCCTGCTGGGTGGCGAGGTCGCGAGGCCGCCGGGCCAACCCGAGCGGGGCAAGCCCGGCTGCGATCGCGCCGGAGGAGACGAGCACCAGCTGCGTCCGCGGCGCGAGCGCATCCACCAGCGCCGTCAGTCGGTCGGTGTCGAGCCCGCCCGCGGCCGTGGTGAGCGAGCTGCTGCCGACCTTCACGACGACCCGGCGGGCCGCAGCGACCGCCGGGCGGCTCACTCCGGCTCGTCCTCGACGAGATAGCCCTCGGGGACGGCCAGACCGAGCCGTTCGGCGCGTCGCAGGTCCTTGGCGAAGCGTCGCTCGTCGGCTCGTACGCGGGTGAGGCGCTCGAGCCGGATGTCCTGCCCGCGCAGACCGGAGGCGAACTCGGCCAGCTCGGTGGGCTGCCAGTCGAAGCTCACGTTGCCAACCTGCACCTCGCAGCCGGGGACGGCGCCGGCCTCGGCGAGCGCCTTCTCGACCCCGAGCCGGGCCAGCCGGTCACCGAGGTAGCCGACTGCCTCATCGTTACCGAACTCGGTCTGCACGACCCAGCGCTCGGGCTTGCTGCCGCGTACGACGTAGCGCTCACCCTCGTCGTCGACGACCCGCTCGACGGTGAACCCGAGGTCGTCGACGGCGGTCGGGCGCAGCACGATGCGGGTGGCCTGCTCGATCGGCCGGGCGGCGCGGTCGGCCAGCACAACAGCCGACAGGGCGAAGGACAACGCACGCAGTCCCTCCCGGGTCGCGGCCGACACCTCAAGCACCTGCAGGCCGCGGGCCTCGAGGTCGGGCCGCACGAGCTCGGCCAGCTCCCGCCCCTCGGGCACGTCGATCTTGTTGAGCACCACGATGCGGGGCCGCGAGGTGAGCCGGGCGACATCGTCCTTGTACGCCGTCAGCTCGGTCTCGATGACGTCGAGGTCGGTGAGCGGGTCCCGGTCCGGCTCAAAGGTCGCGCAGTCCAGGACGTGCACCAGCACGGCGCAACGCTCGACGTGTCGCAGGAACTCAAGACCGAGGCCCTTGCCCTGCGAGGCGCCGGGGATGAGTCCCGGCACATCGGCAACGGTGAAGACGGTGCCACCTGCCTCAACGACCCCGAGATTGGGTACGAGCGTGGTGAAGGGGTAGTCGGCAATCTTGGGCCGGGCCGCCGACAGCGCGGCGATGAGGGAGGACTTGCCGGCGCTTGGGAACCCCACCAGGGCCACGTCGGCGACGCTCTTGAGCTCAAGGACGACCTCGCGGGCCTGCCCCGGCTCCCCGAGCAACGCAAAGCCGGGCGCCTTGCGGCGGACCGAGGCGAGCGAGGCGTTGCCGAGCCCGCCTCGGCCGCCAGCTGCGACGACGTAGCGGCTGCCCACCCCGACCAGGTCGGCAAGCTCATTACCGTCCTCGTCGTAGACGACGGTCCCGTTGGGAACGGGCAGCGACAGGACGGATCCGGTCGCGCCGGACCGCATCGAACCGGCGCCCTGCTTACCGCTCTCGGCGCTCTGGTGCGGGTGGTAGTGAAAGTCCAGCAACGTCGTGACGTTGTGGTCGACGACCAGCACGACGTCACCGCCGTTACCGCCGTCGGCCCCGTCCGGGCCACCCAGCGGCTTGAACTTCTCGCGGTGGACGCTGGCGCAGCCGTTGCCACCGTCGCCTGCTGCGACGTGCAGGACGACGCGGTCGACGAACGTGGTCACGGTCTGCTCCCTGGAAGCACGAAGGGCGGGTCCGGCAAGCCGGCCCGCCCTGTCGTGGACTGCGTGGTGATCAGTGCCGCGCTAGGCGGAGACGGCCACCGGGGCGGGCGCCTCGACCGGGACGATGCTAATCGTCTTCTTGCCGCGCTTGGTGCCGAACAGCACCGCGCCGGGAGCGAGGGCGAACAGCGTGTCATCGCCCCCGCGACCAACCAGTACGCCCGGATGGAAGTGAGTGCCACGCTGGCGGACGATGATCTCGCCGGCCTTGACAACCTGCCCGCCGTACCGCTTCACGCCGAGGAACTGCGCGTTGGAGTCACGACCGTTGCGGGAGGAGCTTGCGCCCTTTTTGTGTGCCACAGCGACTAGCCCTTCTCGATGCCGGTGACGCGGACCTGGGTCAGCTGCTGCCGGTGGCCCATCCGCTTTTTGTAGCCGGTCTTGTTCTTATATTTCATGATGGTGAGCTTCGGGCCCTTGGTGTGCGCGACGACCTCGCCGCTGACCGTGCAACTCGCGAGCGCCTTGGCGTCGCTGGTGACGTCGGTGCCGTCGACGACGAGCAGGGCCGGCAGGGCGAGAATCGCACCGGGCGCACCGGTGACCTTCTCGACCTCGACGACGTCACCGACGGCGACCTTGTACTGCTTGCCGCCGGTCTTGACGATGGCGTACACGAGTGACTCCTAGGCAGATCGAGAACCCGCGCGAAGCGCGCGCGAGTAAGGCGCGAACGAGGTCGCGACCTTGGCAGGATACAGGAGCCCCGGTCGGGTCTCCAAGCTGTCAGCCGGGCCGGTTGGTTACGACCCGCTGGGCGGGCCGGCCGGTCGGCTGGTCGCCCGACGGCGCCGCTTGGGCGAATCTGCCACCGGCTCGGGCTCGGGTACCGCGAGCTCGGCAAGCTCCACCGCGAGCTCCGGGCCGAGCTCGTGGTGAGCGGCCGTGGGGAGGTCAACCTCGAACGCCTCGACCTCGACCTCGACCTCGACCTCGATCGGGTCCGCGCCGAGCAGTTCGGCGACCTCGGACTCGGGCGGCTGCGTTGCCGAGCCGGCCCCACGGCCCCCGCGACGGCGCCGCTTGGGGCCGGCGCTCTCACCGGTCGGCTCGTCCGCTGACGCAGCGGGGACGGCCGGCTCGGCATACGGGCCGGGCTTGGGCGGTCGGGGGGTCACTCTGGGCGTGCGGTCTCTGTCCCGTGGCGCAGGCCGGTCATCGAGCGGCTCGGCGTGCAGCACGACGCCACGGCCGGCGCAGTGCTCGCAGCTCTCGCTGAAGCTCTCCAGCAGCCCCTGGCCGACCCGTTTGCGGGTCATCTGCACCAGGCCGAGCGAGGTGACCTCGGCGACCTGGTGCTTGGTGCGGTCGCGGCCGAGGCACTCAACCAGCCGTCGTACGACCAGGTCGCGGTTGCTCTCCAAGACCATGTCGATGAAGTCGACGACGATGATCCCGCCGAGGTCACGCAGCCTGAGCTGGCGCGCGATTTCCTCGGCCGCCTCGAGGTTGTTGCGGGTGACGGTCTCCTCGAGATTGCCACCCTTGCCGACGAACTTGCCGGTGTTGACGTCGACGACGACCATCGCCTCGGTGCGGTCGATGACCAGCGAGCCGCCCGAGGGCAGGTGCACCTTGCGGTCGAGGGCCTTGAGCAGCTGCTCATCGATCCGGTGCTCGGCGAACACGTCGCGCTCGCCCTCCCACTTGGCCAGCCGCGGTGCGAGGTCGGGCGCCACAAACTCGACGTAGTCCTTGATCGTGTCCCACTCAGTCTCGCCCTGGACGACGAGCCGGGCGAAGTCCTCGTTGAAGATGTCGCGCACGACGCGGATCACCAGGTCTGGCTCGGCGTGCAGCTGCACCGGGGCGCCGCCCTTGGCGACCTTGCCCGAGATGACCTCCCACTGCGCCTGCAGCCGCCGGACGTCGCCAGCGATCTCCTCCTCCGAGGCCCCTTCGGCCGCGGTCCGGATGATGACACCGGCGCCCTCGGGGACGACCTTTTTCAGGATCGCCTTCAGCCGGGTCCGTTCCCCCTCAGGCAGCTTGCGGCTGATCCCCGTCATCGAGCCTTCGGGCACGTAGACGAGATAGCGGCCGGGCAGACTGATCTGGCTGGTGAGCCTGGCGCCCTTCTGCCCGATCGGGTCCTTGCTGACCTGGACCAGGACCTCCTGGCCACTTTTGAGGACCTGCTCGATCTTGCGCGGCCCGTTGCCCGCAAGCGCCGCGTCGTAGTTGACCTCGCCGGCGTAGAGCACCGCGTTACGGCCCTTGCCGATGTCGACGAACGCCGCCTCCATGCTGGGCAGGACGTTCTGCACCCGGCCGAGATACACATTCCCGGCGTACGACGTCGCGGTGGCCTTGGTGACGTAGTGCTCGACGAGGATGCTGTCCTCGAGCACGGCGATCTGGGTCCGGTCGCCCTTCTGGCGGACGACCATCACCCGGTCAACGGCCTCGCGGCGGGCCAGGAACTCGGCCTCGGTAAGGATCGCCGGGCGCTTACGGCCGGAGTCGCGGCCCTCCTGGCGACGGACCCGCTTGGCGGCCATCCGGGTCGACCCGGCGATGCCTCGCACGCCGTCCTCGTCGGCGGCCCCACCGCCGTCACGACGTGCGCGGGGGGCCCGCTCGCGAGGCTCGCGGACGTGCACGACGGTCGGGACGTCCGCCGCCTCGCCGTCCTCGCCCGCGGCTCCCCCGCCGCTGCCGCCGCGGCGCCGACGGCGTCGACGGCGGGTGCCGGCCGCGCCCTCGGTGCCGTCAGCTTCGTCAGCTTCGTCAGCTTCGTCAGCTTCGTCACCGTCCTGCGCCGGCTCGCCGGCGTCGGTGTCGGCGTCGGCCAGCTCACCGGCCTCGCCCTCGGGGCGGCGGCCTCGGCCCCGGCGGCCCCGGCGGCGACGCGGGCCGGTGGTGCCGTCGGCGTCCTCGTCGTCGCCGTCGCCTGGGCGGGCGTCACCGGTGGAGGCGTCTGATTCCGAGACGGGCGCGGGTTCGAGCAGGGTCGGGAGCAGCACGGACGGGCTCAGGACCCCCGCC
>JAYUMN010000056.1:0-2293 GCA_043762595.1 Frankiales bacterium | reverse complement strand
CGGCGGCAGACATCAGGCTCCAGATCGTCGGCGGCGGACCGGCCCGTGTTGCTGGTCCGATCGTGACTGGTCAGCTTTCGTCGCTTCTCGCTGCGTCCTTGAGGTCTGCGGTGGCCGGCCCCATCGCGCCCAGTCGTCGCTCGATGCGTGCCGCTGTAGCAATGAGCCCATGGAGCTGGTCACAGGTGGTGTGTGCGCCGTCCCGGGCCAACGCTTCGAGCCGCTCGGCCATCGCGTCGAGGGTGTCCTCAAGGACGGCCATCCTGGCTTCGAGCGCCGCGCGGGCCTCGCCGGTCGCCGCCTGCGCTGCAGCTGCGCGCTCGGCGTCCTGCCGCTCAGCCGTCACCAGCCATCGCAGGTCGCCGCCGAGTTCGGCGACCCGGCGTACGACGGTGCCGGTCTCCAGCCGGGTCGCCGCGACCGCACCGGTCAGCCGGACCGACAACCCGTCGAGACCGACGCGCAGCAGGGCCAGCTCGCCGAGCACCGCGGTGAGATCAACCCCTTCGGTTGCATCGCTGTCGGCTGCGAACAATCGCTCGATCCGCTGGGCCAGGCTGTCGGGTTCCATTGCGCGGCGCACGCCTCCTCGGGTCGCCAGCGAGGGTAGCCGCGTCAGACGCCCTGGAGCGCCAGCTGGTGCGGGTCGGCGCGGTGCCCGCCGTGAACCGATGCAACCCGCCCGCGGCGGCCGGACGGCACAGCGACCTCGGGACAGGGCAGGCTGGATCCATGGCGACCATCTGCATCACCGGCTGCACCGACGGCATCGGACTGGCAGCTGCCCGCGTACTGCTCGGCGAGGGCCACCGGGTCCTGGTCCATGCCCGCAGCACCGAGCGCGGCCTCCCGGTCCTGGCTGGTCTGGAGGGTGACGCAGTGCTCGTCACGGGTGAACTGTCGTCGCTTGCCTCGACCCGGCACCTCGCCGAACAGCTCCGCGAACACGGGCCGCTCGACGCGCTTGTCCACAACGCGGGGGTCTGGCTGCGGGGCGACGGGCCATCGGTCACCGAAGACGGCTTCGAGACCACCTTTGCCGTCAACGTGCTCGCGCCGCACCTGCTCACCTCGCTGCTGGCCGACCTGCTCACCGACCGGCTGCTGTGGCTGGGCTCGGGCCTCGCTGCGTCCGGCCGACCCAAGCCCACCGCACTGGGGGCCAGCCGCGACCCCAGGCAGGCGTACGCCGACAGCAAGGCCTGCGACGTGGCCCTCGCGATCGGCTGGGGCCGCCGGCTGCCGGGGATCACCTCGGCTGCGGTCGACCCAGGTTGGGTCAAGAGCAAGCTGGCCGGCGCTGGCGCCCCGGGATCTGCCGAGCAGGGCGCCGACACCCTGGCCTGGTGCTGCACCACCGGCCAGCTGGCTACCGCGTCGTACTGGAAGGACCGTGCGCCCGCACAGGTCCCTGGGCGGTTGCGCGACGCCGGCCTGCAGGACGCCCTGCTTGGGCAGTGCGACCGGCTGGCCGGGCTGGCCGGCCCTGGCAGACTCACCCGATGAAGATTGTGGCGCTGGCCGGCGGCATCGGCGGCGCACGCTTCCTACGTGGCCTGCGGCACGCCGTCCCGGACGTGACGCTCAGCGTCATCGTCAACACGGCCGACGACATCAGCCTCTACGGCCTGCGGATCTGCCCGGACCTCGACACCGTGATGTACACCCTCGGCGGCGGCATCGACGAAGAACGCGGCTGGGGCCGTCAGGACGAGACCTTCACCACCAGGAGCGAGCTGATGGCCTACGACGCGCCGGCCGCCTGGTTCGGACTCGGCGACCGCGACCTGGCCACCCACCTGGTCCGTCGGCAGATGATGGACGCGGGCTTCCCGCTGAGCGCGGTCACCGCGGCCCTGTGCGAGCGGTGGCAGCCGGGGGCGACCCTGCTGCCGATGAGTGACGACCGGGTCGAGACGCACGTCTCGGTCGACCTGCCGGGTGGCCGCCGGGCGATCCACTTCCAGGAGTGGTGGGTCCGGTACCGGGCCGCGTTGCCGGCGCACGCCATCGTCGCCGTCGGGGGCGAGACCGCGACCCCGGCGCCCGGGGTGCTCGACGCCATCGACAGGGCCGACCTCGTGCTGCTCCCCCCGAGCAATCCGGTGGTCAGCATCGGCACGATCCTGCAGGTGCAGGGCATCCGTGCGGCCCTTGAGGGCAAACGGGTCGTCGGGCTGTCGCCGATCGTCGGCGGCGCGCCGGTACGCGGGATGGCCGACGCCTGCCTCGCTGCGATCGGGGTCGAGACCAGCGCCCAGGCGGTCGGCCGTCACTACGGCAGCGCGCTGCT
>JAYUMN010000055.1:0-7578 GCA_043762595.1 Frankiales bacterium | reverse complement strand
GTGCGCTTGAGGCCGCGGCCACCGGTGCCGGCGAGCACGACGACAAACACGGCCGCGTTGACCAACACGATCGTGGTGCCTGACGGGATGTCGATCTGGAAGGAGAGATACATCCCGACGCCGCCGCAGACCGCGCCGATCGCGGTCGAGAGGTAGAGCATCCGGCTGAAGGAGTCTGACAGCATCCGGGCCACGACGGCCGGGATGACAAGCGTGGCGGCGACCAGCGTGACGCCGATGATGGTCAGCGAGGACAGGATCGACAGGGTCAGCACGACCATGAGCAGGCTGTCCATGCGCTTGACGTTCACCCCCGAGACGTCGGCGACCTCGGGATCGAACGTCGAAAACAGAAACGCCCGGTAGAGCGCGGTGAACACCACGACCGCGAACAGCAGCGCCCCGACCAGCAGATAAATGTCGCTGTCGGCGACCCCATTGATGCTGCCGAATAGCGCCGCGTCGAAGGTGGCGCCCTTGTTGCCGAACTTGGTGAGCAGGGCGACACCGAGCGCGAACGACGCGGTCGTGATGACGCCGATCGCGGCGTCGGCGCCGATCTTGCGCTGCCGGGTGACGCCGTTGATGGCCAGCGCCGAGGCGAGCCCCCAGACGCCTGCGCCCAGCACCGGATTGACGGCGAGCAGCGGCGCCGCGGCGAACCCGCCGAAGATCGCGTGCGACAAGCCGTGCCCGATGTAGCTCATCCCGCGCAGGGTGATGAAGACCCCGATCAGGCCGCAGAGCGCGCCAGCAAGGACCGCCGCAACCAGGCCCTTGAGGAAGAAGTCGTACTGGAACGGGTCGAGCAGGGTGGCGAGCGTCATCCCGCGACCCCCCGCAGCAGGACGTCACCGGCGCTGTCCACGACGACCGGCATGCCGAGGTGCTGCAGCACCTCCATCCGGGCGCCGAAAGTCTGCTCGAGCACGTCGGGCACGATGACCTCCTGCGGGGTGCCGCTGGCGATCACCCGCGTCTGCAGGGCCACCAGGTGCGGCAGGTGCGCCGCCATGCCGTTGAGGTCGTGGGTCGTCAGGACAATCGCCAGGCCCTCGGCGTTGAGGTCGTCGAGCAGGTGCAGCACCTCGTGCCGCGTCCCGACGTCGACTCCGGAGGTCGGCTCGTCCATGAGTAGAAGCTGCGGCTTGCGCAGCAGTGCCCGGGCGATGAACATCCGCTGCTGCTGACCACCGGACAGCTCCCGGATGTGGCGATGCCCGAGCTCGCCGATGCCGAGCCGCTCGAGGACGCGCTGCACGTCGGCCCGCTCATCGCGCGTCGCCCAGGGCAGCAGGCGTCGGGTACTACGCGCCATCAGCACGCATTCTGCGACGGTGACCGGAAAGCTCCAGTTGACCGTCTCGATCTGCGGCACGTAGCTCACCGCGATGCCCGGACGGAAGTGCACCGCGCCATGCTGCGGGGTGACGGTACCGAGCAGCAGCCTGAGCAATGTGGTCTTGCCCGAGCCCGACGGGCCGACGATGCCGGTGAAGGTCCCCTGCTCGACGGTGTAGTCGACGTCGCGCAGGACTGCCGCGCCGCCGTAGCCGAACGAGACATGCTCGACGCGGATGAGCGGTTCGGTCCGGGGCAATACGGGCGGCTGCGGCACCGTAATAATTTACCGCCGCCCCGTCGTTGTTGCAACCGATGTGCAGCAAGCCCGCTTCGGGTTCGGACAGGGCAGGATGCCCGCGTGCGCCCACACGAACCTCGGCTACTCATCGAGGACCATGCCGTCATCGGCGACACCCACACGATGGCGCTCGTCGCCCGGGACGGCTCGATCGACTGGCTCTGCCTACCCCGCTTCGACTCGGCCGCCTGCTTCGCCTCACTGCTCGGCGACGAGCGAAACGGCCGCTGGCAGCTGTGCCCGCGGGGGCTCGCAGACGGCGTCGTACGGCGGACCAGCCGGCGCTACCGCCAGGGCACGCTGGTCCTTGAGACCGAGTGGGAGACCGAGACCGGCGTCGTGCGCCTCATCGACGCGATGCCCGTCCGGGACCGGCACGCCGACCTGGTACGCCGGGTCGAGGGCGTCTCCGGCGAGGTCGCCATGGCCATGCGGTGGACCGTCCGTTTCGCCTACGGGCAGGCGATGCCGTGGATGCGCCGGGTCATCGACGGCCAAGGGCGGCCGGGCCTGCTGGCAGTGGCCGGCCCGGACGCGCTGATCCTGCGCGGTGACGTGCTGCCCGAGCCCGACAACGACACCTCGCATCACGCGTACTTCGTGGTCCAGGCCGGTGAGACGGTCGACTTCCACCTGGCGTGGTTCCCATCGCACGAACCGACGCCGCACTGGCACGACGTCGGCCGCGGCATCGCCGAGACCGAGGCCTACTGGCGCGAATGGGCGGGGCGGTCGACCTACGACGGGCCGTACGCCGAGCTGGTCGAGCGCTCGCTCATCACCCTCAAGGCCCTGACCTACGCCCCGACCGGTGGCATCGTGGCCGCCCCGACCACCTCGCTGCCCGAGCAGATCGGTGGCTCGCGCAACTGGGACTACCGTTTCTGCTGGCTGCGGGACGCCACCTTGGTGCTGCTGGCGCTGCTCTCGGCCGGCTACACCGAGGAGGCCGGCGCCTGGCGCGACTGGCTCCTCCGGGCGGTCGCCGGATCGCCCGCCCAGCTGCAGATCCTCTACGGCTTGGCGGGCGAGCGGCAGTTACCCGAGTTCGAGTTGCCCTGGCTGTTCGGCTACGAGGGGAGCGGACCGGTCCGCGTCGGCAACGCCGCCGCCGAGCAATTCCAGCTCGACGTCTACGGCGAGGTCATCTCGGCCCTGCACGCCGGCCGCACCGCCGGTCTCGGCGGCGACGGGGTCGCGTGGCAGGTGCAGCAAGCCATCCTGGCCCACCTGGAGACGGTGCTCGGCCAGCCGGACTCAGGTCTGTGGGAGGTCCGCGGACCGCTGCGCCATTTCACCCATTCGCGGGTCATGGTCTGGGTGGCCTTCGACCGAGCGGTCAAGGACGTTGAGATGCATGGACTGGACGGCGACGTCGAGCGATGGCGGCAGCTGCGCGACCAGGTCCACGCCGAGGTCTGCGAGAAGGGCTGGAACGCCGAGGTCGGCGCCTTCACCCAGTACTACGGCGGCACCGGGCTCGACGCCGCGGTGTTGATCATGGCCACGGTCGGCTTCCTGCCCGGCGACGACCCGCGGGTGCTCGCCACGATCGACGCGGTCTGCGCCACCCTCAAGCGGGGCTGCCTGGTCGACCGCTACCAGACGACCGAAGAGCTCGATGGTCTGCCACCGGGCGAGGGAGCCTTCCTCGCCACGTCGTTCTGGCTGGTGACGGCGCTGGCCCTGGCCGGTCGGGTCGAGCAGGCGCAGGAGCTGTTCGGGCAACTTACGGCGCTCACCAACGACGTCGGCCTGCTGGCCGAGGAGTATGACCCGGTAGCCGGCCGGATGACCGGTAACTTCCCGCAGGCGTTCAGCCACCTCGCACTGGTCGACGCGGCCACGACGCTTGCCTGCGCCGCGAGTTCCGCCGCCACCCCGTGGGGCACGCCGGGTCGTAGGGGATGATCGGGCGTCATGGGCCGGAGCCGGACGACGACAGGGAGATCTCGGGTGGCGAACGCGACTGGCAAGGTGCCTGCGGACAGCACCGCAGCAGGTGGTCGTCATCGGTCGGCCACGTCCTCGACCGCTGACCCGGCCGCGTTGGCCGCCGAGATCGAGAAGACCCGCGAGGACTTGGCGGGCACGCTCGATGCGATTGCCGACCGGGTGAGTCCGAAGCGGGTCGCCAGGCGGACCAGCAAGAAGGTCGCTGCATCGGTCAAGGAAAGCGCGGCCGCCGCGAAGGAATCCGTAGTCGAGGGCGCCGCCGCGGCCAAAGAGGCTGTCCGGGACCTCACCGGCAAGGCGTCCCTGAGCGCTACGCCAGCAGTCGTCAGTAGCCCCGACCTGGCGACCGTGGCACTGCCGATGGCCGACCTGCCCCCGGTCGGCGCCGTCGTCCTGCCCGACCTGACGCCGATCCCGCCGGCGCCCGGCCCACTGCTCGGTGCCCTGCCCGACCGGGCACCGGCTGTCTCGAAGTACGGCTCGGCGGGGTGGCAGGCCAACAAGGAGTACCTCGTCGGCGCCGCGCTGGTTCTCGGCCTGCTCGTTCTGCTGATGAGGCGTCGCAGCCGGTGAGCCGGCCGGTCCCGCTGCCGGCCGGTCCGGAGCAAGCATCGGTGTGGGACTACCCGAGGCCGCCCCGGCTCGAGCGGTCCGGGCGCCTTGTCACCGTCGTGCTCGGCGGCGTTGAGGTGTGCCGATCCACCCGGGCGCTGCGGGTGCTGGAGACGAGCCATCCACCGTCGTGGTACCTCCCCCGCGAGGACTGGCTGACCGGATCACTGGAGCCGGCCACCGGCACCTCATGCTGCGAGTGGAAAGGCGTCGCCGACTACCTCGACGTGCTCGGCGGCGGGCAACGGGCCAACCGCGCGGCCTGGACCTACCCCTCGCCGGTGGCTGCCTATGCGGACCTGGCGGGTGCGGTGGCGGTCTATCCGGCCGCGATGGACGCGTGCACGGTGGACGGTGAGCAGGTCCGGCCGCAGGACGGCGGGTTCTATGGCGGGTGGGTGACCGCCGAGCTCGTCGGGCCGTTCAAGGGTGGCGTCGGCTCCGGCGGGTGGTGACTACTTCGTCAGGTTGTTGCGGAGTTGGTCCCGGCAGGCCTGTATGGCGACCTGGTCGGTCCCGGCCCGATCGAGGCAGTCGCGCAGGGTCTTGCCGCTGCTGGAATTGAAAAAGCCAATTCCGATCGCCACGAACGCGACAGCGAGCACCAGGCCGATCGCACCGGTGATCAGGCCGGCCAGGGCGCTCCCGCCGTTGGTCGCCAGACCGCGCTTGGCCCGGCCACGCCCGATCGCGCCGAAGATGATCGCCAGGATCCCCAGCACGACGCCGCCGACGACGACGAATGCGCCGGGGATCGACAAGATCCCCAGCACCAGGGCGGCCGTTCCCAGGCCGTTCTGGGTGGCCAGGACCGGCGCGCCGTACCCCGCCTGGTAGCCCGGTGCGGCATACGGCTGGCTCTGCAACGGCTGCTGGCCGCCGGCTGCTGGCTGCCCAGCGGGGCGCGCGAAGGGGTCGTCGGGTGTCGTCATGGGCGAGATCCTTCCCCGAAGTGTTGTCGGCATCCTCGCACCAGGTCTGCGGTGGCAGGTGAGCCCGTCGACGTTACGGTGTCAGCGTGGCAACGGTTGGGTGCGTACGGGCCAACGACTGG
This sequence comes from Frankiales bacterium, assembly GCA_043762595.1. Lineage (GTDB taxonomy): Bacteria > Actinomycetota > Actinomycetes > Mycobacteriales > SCTD01 > JAYSQK01. The sequence goes on along the minus strand of JAYUMN010000055.1, from coordinate 2,314 downwards.
ATCTGCCCGGCGTACGTCTCGGGCGACGCCGACGCGATCCTGGCCGCGTTGCGCCAGCACCTGCTGCTAACGCTGGGGAGCCTGGCGCTGGCGATCGTCATCGCGCTGCCGCTGGCGCTGCTCGTGCGGCAGTCGCGCACCGGCCGGCTCATCGCCATCGGCATCGGCGGCGTCGTCTACACGATTCCCTCGCTCGCGCTGTTCGTGCTGCTCGGACCGGTCTTCGGTTTCACCAGCAGCCTCCCCGTGGTCGTGGCCCTCGCGGCCTACGACGTCCAGGTGCTCCTGCGGCAGGTGCTGGTGGGTCTGGACCAGGTGCCGGCTGAGGTGCGGGAGGCGGCGGTCGGGATGGGCTACGGCCCCGGAGCGATGCTGCTCCGGGTCGAGCTCCCACTTGCCCTTCCCGCCGCTCTCGCCGGGCTGCGGCTGGCGGCGGTGTCGACCGTCGCCCTCGTCACGGTGGGGGCAGTCATCGGGTCGGGGGGCCTCGGCAGCCTGCTCTACGCGGGTTTTCAGAATGACTATCACCCGCAGCAGCTCACCGCGCTGGTGCTGGTGGTCTTGCTGGCGCTCACCTTCGAGGTGCTGCTGCAGGGCGCCGAGCGTCTCGCCACGCCCTGGCAGCGGGCGGGTCGGCGGTCGGCGTGAGCTTGTTCGCCGACACCGGCGTGTGGCTGGGCGACCTCGCGCACTACCGGGGTGCCGACGGCATACCGGCACGGCTCAGCGAGCACCTTGTCATCACCGCCATCGCCGTGGGAGCGGCCGCGTCGCTCGCCCTGCCGCTCGGCCTGCTGCTCGGGCACCTGCGCCGAGGCGGGCGGCTGGTCACCGCCGCCGCCAACGCCAGCCGCGCGGTGCCCACCCTGGGTGTACTCATCATCTTCTCCGGCATCGCGAGCATCGGCATCGGGAACCGCGCGGCGGTGGTCGCCCTGACACTGTTCGCGATCCCGCCGCTGCTCACCAACACCTACGTCGGCATCAGCTCGGTCGATGACGACGTGATCGAGGCAGCTCGCGGGATGGGCCTGACCGGGCTGCAGACGGCGCTGCGGATCGAGCTTCCGCTCGGGCTCGGCCTGGTCGTCGCCGGGCTGCGGAACGCCACTGTGCAGGTCATCGCCACGGCCACCCTCGCCGCGTACGTCGGGGGCGGTGGGCTCGGGACCTTCATCAACCAGGGCTACGGGCAGCAGGACTATCCGCAGGTCCTGGGCGGCGCGGTCTGGGTGGCGGCCCTGGCCTTCGCCGCCGAGGTGAGCCTGTCGATCGCCCAGCGCCTGGTCACCCCGGTGCCGCTGCGGGCCATCGCGGGGGAGGGCTCATCCGTTCGCCGAGACCGTGCTTAGACTCATCCCGCGGGCCAGGCCCGCCCGACACGCGCACAGCGACCTGCTGTGCGGGACACAGAAGGCGAGCGTGCAATGTCTCATTCCCGGTCCCTACGACTGCTCACAGCGGTCGTCGCGCTGCCGCTGGCGCTCGCCGCCTGCAGCGATTCAGCCAAGAAGGGCGGCGCCGCGACGGTGACGGGACCGGTGGCGACGACGGCCACGACCTGCGCCCCGGTCGCCGGTGCCACGTTCACTGTCCTGACCGACGACAAACAGTTGCAGAACAGCGACAACATCGTTCCGGTCGTGCGAACAAAGGTCCTCACCCCGGCCCTGCGTACCGCCCTCGACAAGGTGTCGGCGGCGCTCACGCAGGATGCGTTGACCGGGCTCAACAAGTCGACCGACGTCGACCGACTCCAGCCGAAACAGGCCGCCGCCGCATTCGTCAAGAGCACCGGCCTCGCGGCCGGTCTCTCCGGCGGCAAGGGCCCGATCCGGGTGGTCGCCGCCAACTTCAGTGAGAACCAGACTCTGGCCAACGTCTACGCCGACGTGCTCTCGGCCGCTGGGTTCACCGCAGACGTCAAGCAGCTGACCAGCCGTGACGTCTACCTGCCGGCCCTCCAGCGGGGTGATGTCGATGTCATCCCGGAGTACGCCGCGTCGTTGACGGAGGCGTTGAACCACAAGGCGAACGGCAAGCAGGCCGCTGCCAAAGCGACGCCAGACATCGCCAAGACCGTGGCCGCGCTCACGCCACTCGCCGCGGCCCAGGGGTTGTCCGTCCTCACGCCGGCTGCGGCAACCGACCAGAACGTCTTCGTCGTAACGACGGCATTCGCCGAGAAGTACGGCGTCAAGACGCTCTCGGAGCTCTCAGCCAAGTGTGCGGGTGGCGTGACGCTCGGCGCGGCGCCGGAGTGCCCGACCAGAACCTTCTGTCAACTTGGCCTGGAGAAAACCTACCAACTGAA
>JAYUMN010000054.1:0-70396 GCA_043762595.1 Frankiales bacterium | reverse complement strand
TATTCGCCGGCGACCTCGTCCGGATGTACACCCGCTACGCCGAGACCCAGGGCTGGAAGACCGAGCTGGTGAGCGCGACCGAGGGCGAGATGGGCGGGTACAAAGACATCTCGCTGGCCGTCAAGAGCCGTGATCCCGCCAATCCGGTCTACGGACGGCTCAAGTACGAGGGCGGTGTGCACCGCGTCCAGCGTGTCCCGGTGACCGAGAGCCAGGGCCGCATTCACACCAGTGCGGCCGGTGTGCTCGTGTTGCCCGAGGCCGAGGAGGTTGATGTGCAGATCGATGTGAACGACCTTCGCATCGACGTCTACCGATCGTCCGGCCCGGGTGGTCAGAGCGTCAACACGACCGATTCCGCGGTCCGGATCACCCATCTGCCGACCGGGGTCACGGTGTCGATGCAGAACGAGAAGAGCCAGCTGCAGAACCGTGAGGCCGGCATGAGGGTGCTGCGCGCCCGGCTGCTCGCGCTCGCGCTCGAGGAGCAGGCCGCCAAGGACAGCGCCGTCCGCGGTTCGCAGATCCGCACCATGGACCGGAGCGAGAAGGTCCGCACCTACAACTATCCGGACAACCGGGTGGCCGACCACCGCAGCGGCTACAAAGCCAACAACCTCAGCCAGGTGCTCGACGGTGACCTCGACGCGGTCATCCAGTCGCTCGTCGACGCCGACCACGCGACCGCGCTCAAGGGGAAGTCGTGACCGAGCTGCAGACCCTGCTGCGCGACGCGACGCAGACCTTGGCCGCGGCCGGCGTCGACAGTCCCGACCACGACGCGCGGGCGCTGGCCGTCCACGTGCTCGGGCTGGCCCGACTGAGCGACCTGCTCCTGGTCGATGCCCTCGACGGCGACGCCCGCACCGCGTACGACGACCTGGTGGCCCGGCGGGCCGAGCGGGTCCCCCTGCAGCACCTGACCGGCTCGGTCGGCTTTCGCTACATCGAGCTGGCGGTTGGCCCCGGCGTCTTCGTGCCCCGCCCCGAGACCGAGTCGGTGGTGCAGTGGGCCGTCGACGCGGTCATGGCCGAGGGTTGGTCGGCCCCGCTGCTGGTCGATCTTTGTACGGGGTCGGGCACGATCGCTTTCGCCCTCGCCAATGAGGTGCCGGGCGCGATCGTGCACGGCGTCGAGCGCGATCCCGATGCGCTCGCCTGGTCCCGCCGCAACGCCGAACTCCGCGTTGCGGCCGGTGACCCCGAGGTCCAGCTGCACCTCGGCAGCGCGCAGGACGCCCTCCCGGAGTTCGACGGCCGGGTCGACCTCGTCGCCAGCAACCCGCCCTACGTCGCGACGACGGAGGCGCACCTGCCGGACCCGGAGGTCGTCGACCACGACCCCGGGGTCGCCCTGTGGGCCGGCGAGGACGGCCTCGACGTGATCCGCCTGGTCGAGCAGGCCGCCCGCCGGCTACTCAAGCCAGGCGGGCTGCTGGTCGTCGAACACTCCGACCGGCAGGGCGTGAGCTGCCCTTCGCTGTTGCGCATGGCCGGCTGGACGGAGGTCGCCGACCACCGCGATCTGGCCGGCCGGGACCGCTTCAGCACGGCCAGGTGGCGCGGATGAGCACCACCTATGACGTCCGGACCGACCATGCAGGTGGGGTGCATGCTGCGGTCGCTGCGCTTCGGCGCGGTGAGCTCGCGGTGCTGCCGACCGATACCGTCTACGGGCTGGCCGCCGACGCCTTCAACCCGACCGCCGTCGGTCGGCTGCTGGAGGCCAAGGGCCGCGGCCGCGACATGCCGACCCCGGTGCTGGTGGGGGCCTGGCGCACGCTCGACGGCCTGATCGACGTCGTTCCACCGGTCGCCCGGCAGCTCATCGAGGCACATTGGCCCGGCCCCCTGACGCTGGTGCTGCGGCACGCGATCACCCTGGCCTGGGACCTCGGCGAAACCCGTGGCACCGTCGCGGTGCGGATGCCGCTCGATCCCGTCGCGCTCGCCGTGCTCGCCGAGACCGGCCCGCTCGCGGTTTCGAGCGCCAATCGCAGCGGCCTCCCCCCGGCCACCGACGCGGCCGAGGCGGCCCGCCAGCTCGGCACCGCGGTTGAGGTCTATCTCGACGGCGGTCCGTCCGGCGACCCGGTGCCCTCCACCATCGTGGACCTCACCGGTGAGCGACCCAGGGTGCTGCGCGCAGGCGCCGTGTCGGAGGAGGCGTTGCGCAAGCTCGTTCCTGACCTCGAGGTCGGGCGGTGAGCACGTTCAACGTGCTGCATGTCTGCACCGGCAATATTTGCCGCTCCCCGATGGCGGAACACCTCATGCGCGAAGGGCTGCGCCGCCGGCTGGGTGAGCGGGCCGATGGCTTCCGGGTCGGCTCCGGCGGCACCTGGGGGCTCACCGGATCGCCGATGGAGCCGCACGCCCTCACCACCCTTGCGTCCTACGCCGTGGACGGGGCGGCCTTCCGGGCCCGGGAGTTGACGAGTGCGCAGGTTGCCGGCGCCGATCTCGTTCTCGCTGCCGCACGCGAGCATCGCGCGGCCGCGGTGGTGCTGCAGCCGCGGGCGGCAGGCCGGACCTTCACCCTGCGCGAGTTCAACCGCCTCACCGCGCTGGTCGACCCGGCGACACTCCCGGCTGGCGACCCGGTGGAGCGGGCCCGGGCCCTGGTCCGGGCAGCGAACGGCAACCGGGGGCTGGCGTCGCCGGGCCGGCCCAGGGACGACGACCTCGAGGATCCCTACCGGGAGCGTGCTGCGGCGTTTGCTGTCTGCGCCGAGCTCGTCGAGGCGTTGCTGCAGGGCCCGCTCGACCTGCTGGTGGGCTGAGGCAGATCCGCGGACTTCCGCCGTACGATGGGGGACCGCCACCACCAAGGAGATCTGCCGTGACGTTCTGGGGCCCCGACTTCGCCGCGCTGCAGGACACCGATCCGGAGATCGCCGGTGTCGTGCTCGACGAGCTGACCCGGCTGCGGTCGGGGCTCCAGCTGATCGCGAGTGAGAACTTCACCAGCCCGGCGGTGCTCGCGGCGTTGGGCAGCACGCTGTCCAACAAGTACGCCGAGGGCTACCCGGGCAAGCGCTACTACGGCGGCTGTGAGGTGGTGGACGTCGCCGAACAGCTCGGCATCGAGCGGGCCAAAGAGCTGTTCGGGGCTGAGCACGCCAACCTGCAGCCGCATTCCGGCGCGAGCGCCAACATCGCCGTCTACGGAGCGTTTCTCAGCCCCGGTGACACGGTCCTTGCGATGTCGTTGCCGCACGGCGGTCACCTCACCCACGGCACGAAGGTCAGCTTCAGTGGCAAGTGGTTCAACGCGGTGCATTACGGCGTGGCCAAGGACACCGAGGACATCGACTACGACCAGGCGCGCGATTTGGCGCTTCAGCACCGGCCGAAGATGATCATCTGCGGCGGCTCGGCGATCCCGCGGACGATCGACTTCGCGGCCTTCCGGGCCATCGCCGACGAGGTCGGCGCCATCTTGCTGGTCGACGCGGCGCACTTCATTGGTCTGGTGGCCGGCAAGGCGATCCCGAGCCCGGTTCCATACGCCGATGTCGTCACGTTCACCACCCACAAGGTCTTGCGTGGCCCCCGCGGCGGGATGTTCGTCTGCAAGGCCGAACACGCCGCCAAGCTCGACAAGGCGGTCTTCCCGATGATGCAGGGTGGCCCGCTGATGCACGCCGTGGCGGCCAAGGCCGTCGCCCTCAAGGAGGCCGCCACCCCGGCCTACCGGGCCTATGCGCAGCAGGTCATCGCCAACAGCCAGCTGCTCACCGACGCGCTCGCCACCGAGGGCATGCGGCCTGTGACCGGCGGCACCGATACCCACCTGGCACTGCTCGACCTGCAGGGGATCGGCGTGACGGGTGCCCAGGCAGAGGCCCGCTGCGCCGCGGCCGGGATCGTGCTCAACAAAAACGCCATCCCGTACGACCCGCAACCGCCGTCGGTCGCCAGTGGTATCCGCGTCGGCACGCCGTCCATCACGACCCAGGGGATGTGCGAGGGCGAAATGAAAGAGGTAGCCGGCCTGATCTCCCGGGCGGTGCGCGACCAGGACGGCAGCGCCGCCGCCGAGATCCGTGCCTGCGTCGACGCGCTGGTCGAGGCCCACCCCGCTTACCCGCGGCCGGCGGACCCGATCCAGCACGCCCGATAGCGGTTCCGCTGTGCGGGAGTACCTGCTCGTGCTGTGTGTCGCCGCCGGCGTCACGTACCTGCTGACTCCGGTCGCCCGCCGTTTCGCCTTCTGGATCGGCGCGATGGCCGAGCCACGCGACCGGGACGTGCACGCCGTTGCGACGCCGCGGCTTGGTGGCCTGGCGATGTACGCCGGGGTCTGCGCAGCCTTTCTCGTCGCGCACTCGCTGCCGGCCCTGTCCAATGTCTTCAAGTACTCCGACGTGGAGGCCATCGTGGTCGCCGGCGGGGTGATTGTGGTGCTCGGGTTCGCTGACGACAAGTGGGGGCTCGACGCACTGACCAAGCTGGCCGGCCAGACGGTCGCCGCCGGCGTCATGGTGCTGCTCGGCCTGCAGCTGCTCACCATTACCCTGCCCGGGGTCGGCGCGATCTCGCTCGGCGACGAAGGCGTCCCGCTCACCGTGCTGCTGGCCCTGCTGACAGTCAATGCCGTCAACTTCATCGACGGCCTGGACGGACTGGCGGCCGGGGTCGGCGCAATTGCCGCGCTCGCGCTGTTCGCCTTCTCCTACTCGCTGTCGAGCGGCCGGGTGACCCAGGGCCTTGCCCAGGACCGGATCAGCTCGCCGACGCTCATCGCGGTGGTGCTGGCCGGCGCCTGCCTGGGCTTCCTGCCGCACAACTTCAACCCGGCCCGGGTGTTCATGGGCGACTCGGGTTCGATGCTGATCGGGCTGATGTTGGCCGCGTCGGTCACCAGCCTGACCGGTCAGTTCAACTACGCCAACCTGCCAGCCAAGGCCGCCTTCCCGGTGCTGCTGCCGCTGCTGCTCCCGATGGCGGTGCTGGCGGTGCCGATCGTCGACCTGCTGCTGGCGATTGTCCGTCGCACCCGGGCCGGGCGCTCGCCGTTCGCCCCGGACAAGGCGCACCTGCACCATCGGCTGCTCGAGATCGGGCACAGCCACCGGCGGGCCGTGCTGATCATGTACTTCTGGACCGCCCTGCTGGCCTTCAGCGGGGTGGCCGCGTCGCTCACCGGCCCGTTCACCGTGGTCGGTGTCGCCGGTGGCATTGCCGTGGTGGCGCTGGTCGCCGGCAGCGTGCCGCGGCTGCGCGCCACGCGTGCCGGCCCACCCAGACCGTGAGCGGGCTCCTGCTCGCGACCCGGCGGCAGCGCCGGGTTACCCGGCTCGGGCACCTGCGGGCGTGTCTGCCAGCCAGCGCCCTGGTCGCCGGGCTGGGGCTGCTCAGCGCCCTGGTCGTCGCCGGTCCCGCGCAGGGCGTGGGGGTCGTGGTCGGCGTGGCGATCGCCGCCGCCACCTTCGCCTTCGGCACCCTGGTCGTCGATGCCGCCGACCGGCTCGCCTCGAGCCTGGTGCTCCCGGTCGGCCTGGCGGCCTACGCCACGACGGTGGTGGTGCTCGGCGTGGTTGTGCTGCGGTTCCAAGGCAGTGCTGGCCCGCTGGTCGCCGGGCTGCCCTGGGGGGTCCTGGCCGGCACCCTGGCGTGGGTGCTGGTGCAGTCCTGGTGGGCTTGGACGAGCCCCACGCCGTACGTCGTCCTGCCACCTCGCTGAGCAGGCCGGCCGGGTCAACAACAGGCAAAGGGGCGTTACGCCGGCCGTTCGCGCCGGACTGCTAGGGTGACCCCGGTCATGACCGAGGCAACTCCACCGGGCCCCCCGGCCGGTCCAGGTGCACCACTGCCGGACGGCGCGGGGCAGGGTTGGGCGAGTCTCGGGACCCTCCTCGCCGGGATGCTCGTGTGGGGTGGGGCTGGCTACGGGCTCGACCGGCTGCTGGGCATTACGGTGTTCTTTCCGGTCGGCGTGCTGGTCGGTTTGGCAGCCTCCGTCTACCTCGTGTACGTGAGCTCCGGACCGGGCTCGTGAGGACTGCTGGGAAGGACCACTGTTGAGTTCATCCCTGCTCGCCGTCGCCTGCGACAAAGGCGACAGCGGTTACTGCGCGCCGTCAACCGGCGCCTTCCGGTTGCCGTCGTTGGTGGACTTCACGGTGCTCGGGCTCCGCTTCGAGATCACCAAATTCACCCTGCTGCTGCTGTTCGGCGTCGCCGTGGTCTGCGTGTTCTTCCTGGCGTCGGTCCGCCGCAGTTCGCTCGTCCCGAGCAAGCTGCAGTGGGTAGGCGAGTCGGCCTACCGCGTCATCCGCGACGGCGTCGCCCGCGACACGATCGGCCCTGAGGGCCTGCGGTTCGCGCCCTACCTCGCCTCGCTGTTCTTTTTCCTGCTGGTCATGAACATCTACGGCGTGCTGCCGCTCGCACAGATCCCGGTGACCGCCAAGATTAGCTACCCAGCCTTTCTCGCCGTCATCTCGCTGATCTTGTTCAACTACGTGGGGATCCGCCACCATGGTGCGGCGAAGTACTTCAAGGGCATCGCCTTCCCGTCCGGGGTCCCCAAGGCCATGTACCTCATCCTCACCCCGATCGAGCTCATCTCGACCCTGATTGTGCGGCCCTTCACCCTCGCGGTCCGGTTGTTTGCCAACATGTTTGCGGGTCACCTGCTGCTGTTGGTGTTCATCACCGGCACGACCTACCTGCTCAACACCGGCAACTTCTCGGCGGTGTTCTCGCCGCTGTCGTTCGTCATGTCGATCGTGATGACGTTCTTCGAGTTGTTCGTCGAAATGCTGCAGGCCTACGTCTTCGTCGTGTTGACCGCGTCTTACATCTCCGGTGCCCTCGTCGAGGAGCACTGAGCCACCCGCACCACCCCATTCGACGCGGGCCGCACCGGGCACGCGCCAACACAGGAGGACCCCCACAATGACCGCACTCGCTGCAGGTGTGACTGGCAGCCTCGGCGCCATCGGCTACGGCCTGGCGGCCATCGGCCCCGGGATCGGTGTCGGCCTGATCTTCGCGTCCTACATCCAGAGCGTGGCACGCCAGCCGGAGTCAGCCGGCATCAACCGGCAGAACCTGTTCCTGGGCTTCGCCCTGGTTGAGGCGTTGGCGCTGTTGGGCTTCGTCGTCCCGTTCATCTTCGGCAAGTAGCCGGTCCCGACCGTGCTGACCTACCTCACGGCGGCGACCGAAGAAAGTCCGATTCTGCCGCATCTTAACGAGATCATCATCGGTCTCATCGCCTTCGGTCTGCTCTGCTTCGTGCTCATCACAAAGGTCTTCCCGCAGATGGAGAAGACCTTCGCAGCGCGCACCGACGCGATCGAGGGTGGTCTCGCGCGGGCCGAGCGGGCGCAGGCTGAGGCCAACGCAGCCCTCGAGCAGTACAAGGCGCAGTTGGCCGAGGCGCGCAACGAGGCGGCCCGGATCCGTGACGAGGCTCGGGAGCAGGGCAAGCAGATCGTCGACCAGCTCACCGTCGAGGCACGAGACGCCGCCGCCCGGATCACCGCCCGCGGCGAGGAGCAGCTGGCAGCCGAACGCCAACAGGTCGTCACCCAGCTGCGCGTCGAGATCGGCCGGTTCGCCGTGGAGCTGGCTGAGCGGGTCGTCGGCGAAGCGCTCACCGATGACGACCGGCAGCGCCGGGTCGTCGACCGATTCCTGGCCGAGCTCGAGTCGAGCGAGGCCGCACCGGCGGCTGGTGCCTGATGCAGGGAGCTAGTCGGGACGCCCTCGTTGCTGCCCGGGCCCGGCTGACCGCGCTGTCGGGCAGCCTGCCCCAAGCCGCCGTGGTCGATGGGATCGCCGAGGGGTTGTTCGGAATCGTCCGGCTGCTCGACCGCGAGGGTCACTTGCGCCGCACGCTCGGCGACCCGACCACGCCCGCGTCGGCCAAGGCCCAGTTGCTCCAGGCACTGTTCGGCGGCCAGCTGGACCCACTCGCCCTGGCAGTGCTGGACGAGGCCGTCGGCCAGCGCTGGAGCTCGGCCCGCGACCTGGTCGACGCGATCGAAATGCTCGCCGTGATCGCGGTGTTCCTCCGCGCCGAGGCCGACGGCACACTCGATGACGTCGAGGACGAGCTGTTCCGGTTCGCCCGGACCATCGCCCGCGAGCCGGCGCTGCGAGCGGTGCTCACCGACCGGTCCCTGGCCGAGGACCGCAAGCGCGCGTTGCTCGACGGGCTGCTCGCCGACAAAACCAAGCCGGCCACCCTGCGCATCGTCGACGCGCTCGTCCTTGCGCCGCGCGGGCGAACCCTGGAGGACGGTCTGGAGGCCTACGCCTCACTCGCCGCTGACGTCCGCCAACGCACCCTCGCGACCGTCACCGCCGCCGTCCCGCTGGACACCGGACAGCAGCAGCGCCTCGCAGCGGCTTTGTCCCGCCAGCTCGGCCGGTCCGTCCAACTGCAGGTCGAGGTCGACCGCAAGGTCGTTGGGGGCGTCGTCGTCAAGGTCGGCGACGAGGTCATCGACGGCTCGACCGTGCATCGCCTGGCCGAGGCCCGTCGCCGGCTGACCCGCTAGGCCAGCACCGCACCGCACGCCCACCCGCTTCCGCACGGCCATACCGAAGAGAGCAGGCGCCACCCATGACGGAGCTCAGCATCCGCCCGGAGGAGATCCGCGACGCGATCGAGAAGTACGTCTCGTCGTACACGCCGGAGACCACCCGCGAGCAGGTCGGGCGGGTCATCGAGACCGGCGACGGCATCGCCCGGGTCGAGGGCCTGCAGGCCACGATGACCAACGAGCTACTCGAGTTCCACGGCGGCGTCCTGGGCCTCGCCCTCAACCTCGACGAGCGCGAGATCGGCTGCGTCATCCTCGGTGACGCCCAGCACATCGAGGAGGGCCAGGACGTACGCCGTACCGGCGAGGTGCTCTCGGCGCCGGTCGGCGACGGCTTCCTCGGCCGGGTCGTTGACCCGCTCGGCAACCCGCTCGACGGTAAGGGCGAGATCGTCGCCGAGGGGCGCCGCATCCTGGAGCTGCAGGCGCCGACTGTCGTTCAGCGCCAGCCGGTCACCGAGCCGCTGCAGACCGGCATCAAGGCGATCGACGCGATGACGCCCGTCGGCCGCGGCCAGCGCCAGCTCATCATCGGTGACCGGCAGACCGGTAAGACGGCCGTGGCCCTGGACGCGATCATCAACCAGCGGGACAACTGGAACAGCGGTGACCCGAAGCTGCAGGTCAAGTGCATCTACGTGGCGATCGGCCAGAAGGCCTCCACGATCGCCGAGCTCGTGGGTCGGCTGGAGGAGTCCGGTGCGCTTGAGTACACGACGGTCGTGGCGGCCCCTGCGGGCCAGCCGGCCGGCCTGAAGTACCTCGCGCCATACACCGGCTCGGCCATCGGCCAGCACTGGATGTACCAGGGCCAGCACGTCCTGATCGTGTTCGACGACCTGTCCAAGCAGGCCGATGCCTACCGCGCCATCTCGCTGCTGTTGCGCCGCCCGCCGGGCCGTGAGGCCTACCCCGGGGACGTGTTCTATCTGCACTCCCGGCTGCTCGAGCGGTGCGCGAAGCTGTCCGACGAGCTTGGCGCCGGGTCGATGACCGGCCTGCCGATCGTCGAGACGAAGGGCAACGACGTCTCGGCGTTCATCCCGACCAACGTCATCTCGATCACCGACGGGCAGATCTTCTTGCAGTCCGACCTATTCAACTCCGGTGTCCGGCCGGCCATCAACGTCGGTATCTCGGTGTCCCGGGTCGGTGGCAACGCCCAGATCAAGGCGATGAAGTCGGTCTCCGGCCGGCTCCGCCTAGACCTTGCGCAGTACCGCGAGCTGGAGGCGTTCTCGGCCTTCGCCTCGGACCTGGACAAGGCATCCAAGGCCCAGCTCGAGCGCGGTCAGCGGCTCGTCGAGCTGCTCAAGCAGGGCCAGTTCTCGCCGTACCCGGTCGAACGTCAGGTGGTGAGCATCTGGGCCGGCACCAACGGCTATCTCGACATCGTCCCGGTCGCCGATGTCCGCCGGTTCGAAGTCGAGTTCCTCGACTTCGTCGGTCGTTCGCACCAGGGGATCTATGCCGCGATCACCCAGACCGGCAAGCTCGGCGAGGACACGATTGAGCAACTCAAAGCGGCCATCGCCGAGTTCGCCAAACAGTTTCAGGTCGCCGATGGCACGCCGTTGATCAAGGACGAGCCGGTCGACGCGATGGACAAGGGCGCCGAGGGCCAGGAGAAGATCAAAGTCCACCGCCCCCACCCTGAGCCCGCCAAAACAACCGCTGCGCGCTGAGTCATGGGTGCCCAACTCAGCGTCTACCGGCGCCGGATACGGTCGATGCAGTCGACCAAGAAGATCACCAAGGCGATGGAGCTCATCGCCGCCTCGCGCATCGCCAAGGCCCAGCAGGCGGTCAACGCCGCCCGGCCCTACGAGCGGGAGATCACCCGCATGCTGTCAGCGCTTGCGTCCCAGTCGACGATCGATCACCCACTGGTCAATGAGCCGGCCAACCCGTCACGGGCGGCTGTGCTCACCATCAGCAGCGACCGCGGTCTGGCTGGCGGCTACAGCTCCAACGCCCTGAAGCAGGCCGAGGCGCTCGGTGGCCTCTTGCGCAACGAGGGCAAGGAGCCGGTGTCCTACCTCGTCGGACGCAAGGCGGTCGGCTTTTTCCGCTTCCGCAACCGCCCCATCGAAGGCAACTGGACCGGCTTTTCGGAGAAGCCGTCGTACGCCGACGCCAAACAGGTGGCGGACGCCGTGATTGAGGCCTTCCTGACCCCAACCGACGAGGGTGGCGTCGACGAGATCCACATCGTCTACACCGAATACCTCTCCGCCCTCACCCAGAAGCCGGTCGCGGTCAGGGTCCTGCCGTTGGTGATCGAGGAGACCGACGAGCCGGTCCCGGACGGCCCGCTGCCGCTGTATGAGTTCGAGCCCAACTCGGCGGCGCTGCTCGACGCGCTGCTGCCGCGCTATGTCGAGACCCGCGTGTACGCCGCCCTGCTGGCGTCCGCGGCGTCGGAGTCGGCGTCCCGCCGGCGCGCCATGAAGGCCGCAACCGATAACGCAGACGACCTCATCAAGTCGCTCACCCGAGCAGCGAACGCGGCCAGACAGGCCGAGATCACCCAAGAGATCAGCGAGATCGTCGGCGGCGCGTCAGCGCTCGCCTCGGCAGGGAGTGAGTGACCATGACCATCACCGCAGACACCGCAGACAGCACCGCCGCGCCGAAGGCGGGGGGCACCGGACGGGTCGCTCGCGTCATCGGGCCGGTCGTCGACGTCGAGTTCGCACCCGACGAGATGCCCGAGATCTACAACGCGCTCGAAGTCGAGCGCACCCTGGGTGAGACGACCACCGTGCTCACCCTCGAGGTGGCGCTGCACATCGGCGACAACCTGGTGCGCGGTATCGCCATGCAACCCACCGATGGCCTGGTGCGCGGCGCGGCCGTGACCGATACCGGCGCGCCTATCTCGGTGCCCGTCGGCGATGTCACCAAGGGCCACGTCTTCAACGCCCTCGGCAAGCCGATGGACGTGCCGGAGTCCTCGCTCGACATCACGACCCGCTGGCCGATCCACCGGCCGCCCCCGACGTTCGACCAGCTCGAGAACAAGACCGAGATGTTCACCACCGGCATCAAGGTCATCGATCTGCTGGCGCCGTACGTCTCCGGCGGCAAGATCGGCTTGTTCGGCGGGGCCGGCGTCGGGAAGACGGTCATCATCCAGGAGATGATCTACCGCGTCGCCAAGGAGTTCTCGGGCGTCTCGGTCTTCGCCGGGGTCGGTGAACGCACCCGCGAGGGAAACGACCTGTTCGGTGAGATGACCGAGTCCGGTGTCATCAACGACACCGCCCTCGTCTTCGGCCAGATGGACGAGCCGCCAGGTGTGCGCCTGCGCGTCGCCCTGTCGGCCCTGACCATGGCGGAGTATTTCCGCGACGTGCAAAAGCAGGACGTGCTGCTGTTCATCGACAACATCTTCCGCTTCACCCAGGCCGGGTCGGAGGTCTCCACCCTGCTCGGCCGCATGCCGTCCGCCGTCGGCTATCAGCCGACCCTGGCCGACGAGATGGGGGTGCTGCAGGAGCGAATCACCTCGACTCGCGGTCACTCGATCACGTCGCTGCAGGCAATCTACGTGCCCGCCGACGACATCACCGACCCCGCGCCGCACGCGGCCTTCACCCACCTGGACGCCACGACCAACCTTAACCGCGCCATCTCCGAGCTCGGCATCTACCCGGCCGTCGACCCGCTCGACTCCACCTCGCGAATCCTTGACCCCAAGTACGTCGGCGACGAGCACTACAACACCGCCCGGGAGGTCCAGCGGATTCTGCAGAAGTACAAAGAGCTTCAGGACATCATCGCGATCCTCGGCATCGACGAGCTGTCCGAGGAGGACAAGGTCCTGGTCAACCGGGCCCGCCGCATCCAGCGTTTCCTGTCGCAGCCCTTCTTCGTGGCCGAGCAGTTCACCGGCCAGCCGGGCAAGTTCGTCCCCCTCGACGAGACGATCGACTCGTTCAAGAAGCTCACCCAGGGCGAGTACGACCACATCCCGGAGCAGGCCTTCTTTCTTTGCGGTGGCCTCGAGGACGTCGAGGCCAACGCTAAGAAGCTCAACGGCTGACCCGGCGTACGACAGCAGACTTCGTCCAGGTCGCGGTCAACCGCGGCCGACACCTTGGAAGGACATCCTGTGCCGGAGTTGCACGTCGAGCTGGTCTCGGTCGAGCGGGAGATCTGGAGCGGTGCGGCCACCCTGGTCACCGCGCGCACCACCGAGGGTGAGATCGGCATCCTGCCCGGCCATGCGCCGCTGCTCGGCGAGCTGGCCGAGGGCTTCACGGTCCGGATCGCGCAGGCCGGTGGCACCGAGGTGGTGGCGGCGGTGCACGGCGGGTTCCTGTCTGTCACCGAGGCAGGCGTGACGGTGCTCGCCGAGATCGCCGAGTTGGCGCAGGACATCGATGCCAACCGGGCCCGTAGCTCGCTCGACAGCGCCCGCGCCGACGCTGACGAGCCGGCCGTACGACGCGCCGAGGGCCGCCTTCGGGCCGTCGGACAATCGGTCTGACGCCGGCACGAGCAGAAAGCCCAGGCACCAGTCCCCGTGCTGATGGACCATCTCGCAAGACTCCGCCGGCAGCCCTGCCTGTGCTGACCGTCGAAGTCGTCTTCGCCGTCCTCGTCCTCGTGACGGTCCCGTTGCTGTCGATCGCCCTACGCCGCCGGGTGCTGTCGCGGGGTGGCTCGATCGAGCTGTCCCTTCGATTGCGCGAGAAGTCGCACGGCCGTGGCTGGGTGCTCGGCGTCGGCACGTTCGTCGGTGACGAGTTGCGCTGGTACCGCGTGTTCAGCCTGGCCTGGCGCCCCCGCCGCACGTTGTCCCGGCGCGACGTCCGGGTGGCCGGCCGCCGCGAGCCGGTCGGTCCGGAGCGGCTGGCGCTGCTCAAGGGGGCGACCGTCGTGGAGCTGCGATCGGCGGCCGGACCGGTGGACATTGCGATGGATGCCTCGGCGATCACCGGCTTCCTCGCTTGGCTGGAGGCCCAGCCACCAGGCGCCACCCTGCCCGCCTGAGACCGGTGCTGCCATCAGCACCCCCGACCCGGGATCCACGCAAGGTGGGGCACCGCGGAATGGCGGCGGACGCGGTTGGGAACGCGGGGATCAGGGCTGCGGCGGCGGTTGGAGCAGGCCCTGGGCGCGGCTGGCCAGCCCCGACAGCTCCGCCGGCAGGAACCAGACCTTGTTGGCCTCGCCGGCCGCGACCTTCGGCAGCTGTTGGAGCCGCTGGTAGGCCAGCACGTTCTCGTCGACCCCGGCCGCCTTGATCGCCAGGACGACCCGGGCGACGGCCTGTGCCTCGCCGTCGGCGCGCAGGATCGCGCTCTGTTTTTCGGCCTCGGCGTTCAAAATGGTGGCGGCCTTGGCGGCCTCGGCGCGCAGCACCGTCGCCTGCTTCTCGCCCTCGGCGACGAGGATCGCCGACCGCTGCTCACCCTCGGCGGTGAGGATGGCTGCGCGCTTGCCGCGGTCGGCGCGCATCGACTGCTCCATCGCGTCTCTGATGCTCGCCGGCGGCTCGATGGCCCGCAGCTCGACCCGGTTGACCTTGATGCCCCACTTGCCGGTGGCCTCGTCGAGCACGGTTGCGAGCGCGGCGTTGATGTGGTCCCGGCCGGTCAGCGCCTCCTCGAGGTTGAGACCGCCGATGACGTTGCGCAACGTCGTCACGACAAGCTGCTCGATCGCCGCGACGTAGTTCTCGATCGCGTACGTCGCGCTGTTCGGTTCGGTGATCGAGTAGTAGAGCACCGAGTCGACGCCAACGCTGAGGTTGTCGCGGGTGATCGTCAGCTGCGGCTGAAAGGCAACTACCTGCTCACGGATGTCGACTTTCGCCCGGACCTTGTCCAGAAACGGCGTGAGCACGTGCAGCCCGGGCTCGAGTGTCTTAGTGTAACGGCCAAGCCGCTCGATGACGAACACCGAGGCCTGCGGGACGACCCGCACCGCCTTGGCGAGCGACACCACTACGACGGCGGCGACGACGAACAGAATGATGCCAGGCACGAGGGACTCCAGGCCGATGGTCACGAGTGGTCCAAGGGTTCGACGGGATAGACGTACACGGTGGCACCGTGGACGGCATGCACGAGCACCTGTGCGCCGATCGCGATCACATCAGACTCCACCTCGGGACGGGCCCGCCACAGTTCGCCGTTGAGCCGCACCTGGCCACCGCCGGCGTCGATGGTCTGGATCACCGTCGCGACGGCGCCGACGACGCCGCCGGTCGGGAGCGCCTGGTTCCGCCCCTGCCGCGATCGGATGGCGATCGGCCGGACGAGGAGCAGCAGCAGCGCTGAGACGACGGCGAAGACGGCCAGCTGGGCGGGCAGGCTGTCGGTGCCGAAGGAGACGCCGAAGGCGGCAAGGGCACCGCCGGCGAGCAGCCCGGCAACTGCCGCGAGGGTGAGCACCTCGCCGACCAGCAGGCCGCCCGCGATGATGATCCAGATCAGGGCGTCACGCATGTCGCCACACTGCCCCGTCCGGGCGCCCGCGTCAGGAGCTACCGCTCCCCGCCCGGCTTCCACAGCACGTCGCCACTGGTGTTGGCAACTCGGGACAGGATGAACAGCAGGTCCGAGAGCCGGTTGAGGTAGAGCGCCGGCTCCTTGCCGGTGGTGTCCGGCTGGTCCTTCAGCAGCGCCCACACCGCCCGCTCGGCGCGGCGCACAACGGTGCGCGCCACGTGCAGCAGCGCTGCCCCGGGCGTGCCGCCGGGCAGGATGAACGACGAGAGCTTCTCGAGCCGGGCGTTGAACTCGTCGCAGGCCTGCTCGAGTCGCTCGGTGTACTCCGGCAGGACCCGCAGCGGTGGGTAGGCCGGCTCAGCCACGACCGGGGTGCACAAATCGGCGCCCACGTCGAACAAATCGTTCTGAATCCGGGTCAGCAGCTGCGTCAGCTCCTCGGCCAGACCACCCAGGGCGATCGCCACCCCGATCGCGCTGTTGGCCTCGTCGACATCTGCGTACGCCGTCAGCCGACGGTCGGTCTTGCTGACCCGGCTCAGGTCACCGAGCGCGGTGGTGCCGTCGTCGCCGGTCCGGGTGTAGATGCGGGTCAGGTGTACGGCCATGGCCACAGCCTAGGTGGCTGCGGGCCAGGTCGGCCGGGTGAGGAGCAGCCGCAGCCCGTGCGCCCGCACAGCCGCGACAGCACTGGCCCTTGGAAGCTCGTATCGGTGACCGGGCCGCCGTTGCCGGTGAGCAGCTGGAGCCGGTCAAGCCCGGTGACCGGGTCGATGCTCGTGCGGCGGATGAGCACGATCTCGCCGTCCACCGAGGTGCCGCCGACCGACATGAGGGCCGCTACGCCGTCGGTGCCGCAGAGCACCCGGGTGGTCCGATGGCTTGTCACCACAACCGGCATGGACGTGCCGGGCGACCGGGGCACCGATGCCGCAGGCCCGACGCTCGAGGCCGGCCAGCGGGTCAGGGGAGGGAGTGAGCGTGTCGGCGCGGGTGCGGAGAGCAGCAGGGAGGCCGTGCGCAGCCGCGCCGGGATCTCGGCCGCGACGTACTCCTGGCAGGTCGTCCGGCCGGCGTCGTCCACCGGACCTCCGTGTGTGCCAGGACTGCGGTTCGTACGACGGATAGGACGCGACCCCCGCCGCCAAGGTTGCTCCCTAGGATGTTTGGGTGGATCGCTTCATCGTGACTGGAGGAGCCCGGCTGGCCGGTGAGGTGTCGGTGACCGGCGCCAAGAACAGCGTGCTCAAGCTGATGGCTGCAGCCTTGCTGGCCCCAGGGGTGACGACGCTGACCGCTGTCCCCGAGATCCTGGACGTGACGATCATGAGCGAGGTGCTGCGTCGGCTGGGCTGCACGGTCACCCGAGCCGAGCGGTCGGTCGTCATCGACGTGCCGGAGGAGCTCGGCCACGAGGCCGACTACGAGCTGGTCCGGCGGATGCGCGCCTCGATCGCGGTGCTCGGCCCGTTGATCGCGCGATGTGGGCAGGCGAAAGTGGCGCTCCCCGGTGGCGACGCCATCGGCTCGCGTGGTCTGGACATGCACATCTCCGGGCTGGCCAAGCTCGGCGCGACGATCCATAGCGAGCACGGTTATCTGCTGGCCCGTGCCCCGCGGCTGACCGGTGCGTCGGTGTGGCTCGACTTTCCGAGCGTCGGGGCCACCGAAAATCTGCTGATGGCCGCCGTTCTGGCCAAGGGCACGACCACGATCGACAACGCCGCCCGTGAGCCGGACCTGGTCGACCTGTGCGAGTTCCTCGTTGCGCTCGGGGCGCAGATCGACGGTATCGGCACCAGCACGCTCACCGTGGAGGGCGTCGAGCGCCTGCACCCGACCACCCACGAGACGTTGCCCGACCGCATCGTCGCGGGCACCTGGGCCGTTGCCGCGGTGATCACCCGCGGTGATATCTTCGTCCGGGGAGGCCGTGCCGACCATCTCGAGGTCGCTCTCGACAAGCTCGTTCTGGCGGGCGCGGTCGTCACGCCCACCCCAGACGGCTTCGGCGTACGGATGGACGGTCGGGCCCGGGCCGTGGACGTCGTGACATTGCCCTACCCGGGTTTTCCGACCGACCTGCAGCCAATGGTGATGGCCTTGAACGCCGTCGCGGACGGCACCGCGATGATCACTGAGAACGTCTTCGAGGCCCGCTGGATGTTCGTCAACGAGCTGACCCGGCTCGGCGCCGACGTGCGGACCGACGGGCACCACGCGGTCGTCCGCGGGCGGGAGCGGCTCAGTGGGGCGCCGGTGCGGGCGCACGACATCCGAGCCGGCGCGGCGCTCGTGCTCGCTGGACTGGTGGCGGAGGGGGTGACCGAGGTGGGCGATGTGCAGCACATCGATCGCGGCTACGAGCACTTCGTGGCCGACCTGGTGGCTCTGGGGGCGGAGGTACGTCGTGAGCCGGGGCCGGACGAGCCCTACTGAGCGACGAGCTGGCGGGCCCGCGGCGCGTCGGCGCGAAAAACGAGCACCACGAAGACAGCTGCGTCATGCGACACGCTGGCCCGGATGCCAGCCTCGCGCAGCACACTGCCCAGCATCAGGGCGTCGTCTCGGGTGCGGACGGTACTGATCGGCACCAGCAGCCCGTAGTCGCCGGCGCCGGCCAGCCGCTCAAGGCGACGCGCCGTGCGATCGTCACGCTGATCGGTCGAGAAGACCCAGCGACAGATCAGCAGCAGCAGGACGAGCGCAGCGACAGCGACGAGCGGTCCCAGCAAATAGTGGTAGCTCGAGACGACCGGCACCCACCGAAGTGTTCCTCAGGCTGGGACTGAGGGCGAACCAGGGTTGCGCTTGGGTGACGATCTGCTGACCACCGGCGTGGCGAGCGTGAACCGTGTCGTGATCGTGATCACATCCGGTAACCCGCGTGGCGTACTCGAGCGTCAAGTTGGTAGGACGCTTGGTGTGGAGGCCCCGTGCGGATGACCATCGAACTTGACGGACCCTCAGGGCTACGCGTCATCGAGACCGGCACCGTCGTGTCGTTGCACGGCCGGCTCGACGTCAGCGCGTCGACCGATGCCCGCCTCGCGCTCGCCCAGGCCGTCGACGACGGAGCTGGCGAGCTCGTCGTGGATCTCAGCGAGCTCCGCGCGGTCGATGTGACTGGCCTCGGCGTCCTCGTTGGCGCGCATCGCCGGGCCCAGCGGGCCGGCCGCACGCTCGTTCTTCGTGACGTCCCCGACCCGGTCGGTCGACTGCTGTTCGTCACCCGGCTGGACCGGGTGCTGCGTACGACGCGCTGCCCCTGAGGGGTCGCCGATACGCTGGTGCCACACGAGCGAGAGGGTGGCCGATGACCGGCTCGGCGAACGGCAGCGGATCCGTCACCCGGCCGTCCCGGGACAAGCCCTGGGTGATGCGTACCTACGCCGGCCACAGCACTGCCGTCAAGAGCAACGAGCTTTATCGGATGAACCTGGCCAAAGGGCAGACCGGCCTGTCGATCGCCTTCGACCTGCCGACCCAGACCGGCTACGACCCGGACGACGAGCTGGCCCGCGGCGAGGTGGGCAAGGTCGGAGTCCCGGTCAGCCACCTCGGTGACATGCGGGCGCTGTTCCACGACATCCCGCTGGCCGAGATGAACACCTCGATGACGATCAACGCCACCGCAATGTGGCTGCTGGCGCTCTACGAGGTGGTTGCCGAGGAACAGGGCGCCGACGCCGAAGCGCTTGCCGGCACCACCCAGAACGACATCATCAAGGAGTACCTCTCCCGGGGGACCTACGTCTTTCCGCCCGGTCCGTCGCTACGGCTGATCACTGACATGGTCGCCTACACGGTCACCGCGATCCCCAAGTGGAACCCGATCAACATCTGCAGCTACCACCTGCAGGAGGCTGGCGCCACGCCGGTCCAGGAGATCTCCTACGCGCTTTGCACGGCTATCGCGGTGCTCGACGCGGTCAAGGCCGCCGGTCAGGTGTCCGACGAACGCTTCGGTGAGGTTTGCGCCCGGATCTCGTTCTTCGTCAATGCCGGAGTCCGTTTCGTCGAGGAGATGTGCAAGATGCGGGCGTTCACCCGCCTGTGGGATGCGCTGCTGCTCGAGCGGTACGCCGTCCAGGATCCCAAGCACCGCCGGTTCCGGTACGGCGTACAGGTCAACTCGCTTGGGCTGACCGAGGCCCAGCCGGAGAACAACGTCCAGCGGATCGTGCTCGAGATGTTGGGCGTCACGCTGTCGAAGGACGCCCGTGCCCGCGCCGTCCAGCTGCCGGCCTGGAACGAAGCGCTCGGGCTGCCACGTCCCTGGGATCAGCAGTGGTCCCTGCGGCTGCAGCAGGTGCTCGCCTTCGAGACCGACCTGCTTGAGTACGACGACCTGTTCGAGGGCTCGGTCGTGGTGGCAGCCAAAGTCGACGACCTGGTGAGCCAGGTGCGGGCCGAGGTCGACCGAGTGCAGGCGATGGGCGGCGCCGTCGCAGCCGTCGAGACCGGCTACATGAAAAGTGCCATGGTGGCATCGCACGCCGAGCGGCGCCGCCGGATCGAGGCCGGCGAGGACGTCGTGGTCGGGGTCAACCGATTCACCACCAGCGAGCCCAACCCGCTGCTGGCTGACATCGACGGCGCGATCATGACCGTCGACCCGGCGACCGAGGCACGCGCCGTCGAGGCGATTCGCGGCTGGCGGGCGGGCCGCGACGCCGCGCTGGTCGACGAAACCCTGCGGGCGCTGCGCGATGCGTGCAAGACCGACCAGAACCTGATGCCGGCCACCATCGCCTGCGCCCGCGCGGGCGTCACGACCGGGGAGTGGAGCTCGGTGCTGCGCGAGGTGTTCGGGGAATACCGCGCGCCGACCGGGGTAAGCGGCGCGATCGTTGGTGCTGAGGCCGGCTCGGCGGTCGCGGCGGTCCGCGAACAGGTCAAACAGACCGGCGCTGAGCTCGGCAGCCGGCTGCGCTTCCTGGTCGGCAAGCCCGGCCTCGACGGGCACAGCAACGGCGCCGAGCAGATCGCCGTCCGGGCCCGCGACGTCGGCTTCGAGGTCGTTTACCAGGGCATCCGGCTGACCGCTGCGCAGATCGTCGCCGCGGCGGTCGAGGAGGACGTCCACGTCATCGGGCTGTCGATCCTGTCCGGCTCACACATGGAGGCGGTGCCGGCCGTGCTCAAGGGTCTGCGCGAGGCGGGCGCCGGTGACGTGCCGGTTGTCGTTGGCGGGATCATCCCCGACGCTGACGCAGCTCGGCTGCGAGCAGCCGGCGTAGCCCGCGTCTTTACCCCCAAGGACTTCGAGCTCACCCAGATCATGGCCGCGGTGGTCGAGGTCGTCCGCGCGGCCAACGGCTTGGCCCCGCTGGGCTAGGCGCGCCGGCTGGGTGCTGCACAGGTCACCTAGCCGCTCAGCTGCGCAAAGATCATCCGGCTGAGGCCGCCTGCCGCGGTGGCAAGGTTGATCTTTGCGCGTTGGGCGAGAGTGGCCTTGCTCGCAGCTGCACAAAGATCACCCGGTCAGGGCCGGGGCCGCTCACAGCGAGGTGATCTTTGCGCAGGCGGCGAGCTGGCCCCCGATCCCAGCCGCACACAGATCACCCGCGCCGGTGCCCCGCCGCCGGCCCGAGGTGACGCGCGCCGGTGCACTTGTGCCGACGGCCCGCCGCCGGCCCTGAACCCGGCCCGGTCAGCGCAGCGCCGTTGGGCGGCCGATCCGGACGGTCACGCCGGGACTCCACAGCACGTGCGGCTCACCGACCGGGGCGGGGAGCCCGGCGACCTGGACGAGGTTGTCGGACAGCCGCAGCAGCCGGGCCCGGTGCAGCGGCCACGGCTCGTGGTGGACCGGCGCCCAGGCGGTCCTACCGCGGTAAAAGCGGGAGTAGAGCCCCCAGCGGGCGGTCAGGAACAGCGACAGCGGGTCGGGCTCGTAACGTTCGCCGATCTCGATCGCGATGCTTCCGCCGGCGCCGCGCGGGCCCGGCCAGCGCCTGGACGTGGTCCAGGTGCGTCGGGGGCCGTCGGCGACCACCCGCATCCTGGCCCAGCGGTAGGGCAGGTGGTAGGCGAGCTGCGCCGCCAGCACCGGCAGCAGCCGGGCCGCCTCCAGCGAGCGGAACACGACCCCGCGACGGCCGTCGGCGTCCACGGCGTACAGGCGGACATTGGTCTCGTCGAAGCGCGAGAGCCAGGGCAGCGGCGGCGTCCCCAGAACCTCGACATCGGTCATCGTGAAGGGCACCAGCCCGACGTACGTCGCGCCATCGTGCAGATCAGCGAACGTGCCCGGAGGCAGCAGCGGGGCCACGAGCGCCGGGTCGACCGGCCAGTGCAGCATCGCCAGGTCAGTCCAGCGCTGGCTGAAGACCACCCGACCGGGCAGTGGCGGAGCGTCCTCGCGCAGTGGCTCGATGGTCACATCCCCACTGTGGGCTTGAGCGGGCCGAAACGCACGCCGATGCACCCGGCAACGCCAACTTTGAGGAGAAGCTGTTGACCGCGCAACACCTCGCCGACGTCCTGCCGATGCCCGGCAGAGCCGGGGCCGCCATCGTGGCGAGCCGGCTGGTGGCCAATGTCGAGCTGGTCGTCCACGGCCGGCGTGGACAGGTCGAGCTGGTCGTCTGCGCGGTGCTCGCCGGCGGCCACGTGCTTGTCGAGGACGTCCCCGGCAGCGGCAAGACGACCCTCGCCCGGGCCGTCGCCCGAAGCCTCGGCGGCAGCTTCCAGCGGATCCAGGGCACCGCGGACCTGCTGCCTGGTGACATCACCGGCAGTGGGGTGTGGGAGCCCGACCGGCGCGGCTTCTGCTTCGTTCCTGGGCCGATCTTCGGCAACGTGGTCCTTGTCGACGAGCTGAACCGCACGCCGCCGCGCACGCAATCGGCGTTCCTCGAGGCGATGGACGAGGGCGCCGTCACGGTCGACGGGACAAGGCACCGGTTGCCCGACCCGTTCGTGGTGTTGGCGACGCAGAACCCGCTGGAGCAGTACGGCACCTATCCGCTGCCGGAGGGCCAGCTGGACCGGTTCGCCGTGACGCTGGCTCTCGGGCCGAATGACCCCGCGACCGAGCGGCGGGTCGTCCGCGAGCAGCTAGACCACGCGACCGTGGACGAGCTCGGTGCCGTCACGACCCCCGACGAGCTGGTCCACGTGCGGGCCGAGAGCCGCCGCACGCACGTGGCCGACGCCGTCCTCGATCATGCCGTCCGGCTCGCCGAGGCCACCCGCAACCACCCCGCGGTCGAGCTGGGGGCCAGCACCCGCGCGGCGCTCACCCTGGTCCGCTGCGCGCAGGCCCGCGCGCTGCTCGGAGGTCGTGATCACGTGCTGCCCGACGACGTCAAGGCCCTTGCCGCCCCCGTGCTCGGCCATCGGCTGGTGCTTCGCGACGGCGCTGGGCTGCGTCGGGGTCAGCAGCTGGTCGCCGAGCTGGTCGTCGCGGTCCCCGTGCCGCTGCGGGGATGAGGCCGACCCGCGCCTGCTGGCTGCCGCTCGGCGCCGCGCTGGTCCTGCACCTGCTGGTCCGGGTGACCGGTAACAGCTGGCTCGCCCTCGGCTCGGCCGCCTGCCTCGGTCTGCCGGTCGCCGCCCTGTTGCTACCGGCCCGCCTCGGTGACCTCGAAGTCACCCGTCGCTGTCCGCCTCGGGCCGTCGCCGGGCAACCCGGCGAGGTGGTGCACACCATCTGCAACGTCGGCCGGCGGACGAGCCCACCGCTGCGCTGGACCGACCGGGTGGACGGACTGTCGCCGGTCGTCATCGCCGTCCCGGCCCTCGCGCCCGGGGCGACGGCGTGGTTCACCGAGCACCGGACCGCGCTGCGCCGCGGCGTGTATGACGGGACATCGGCGCAGCTCAGTTCGGCCGCGCCGTACGGCCTGGTGCGGGTGCGCCGCGAGGTTGCCGCGGCGGCCCGGCTGATCGTGCACCCGGTCGCGGTCCCTGCGCGGGCGCTCGACCCGGTCGGATCGGTTGGCGGCGCGAAGCACAGCCGCCCGCTGGCCGGGGCCGGCGCCGAGGTGCTCGGCTTACGGCCGTGGCGCCCCGGCGACAGCGCCCGTTCGGTCTCGCCGAGGGCGACCGCCCGGCACGGCCGCCCCGTCGTGCTCGAACGCGAGCGCGACAGTGGGCGTTCGCTCATCGTGCTCACCGGTGGCGGCGGCGCCGGACCGGTCTGGGAGGAGGGGGTCGCGCAGGCCGCAGCCCTCGCGGTGCAGGCCACCCGCGACGGCGCCCTGCCGGTCCTGCTCGGCGGTCCGCTGGCGACCGGGCTCGGCGTGACGGGCGTGCTCGACTGGTTCGCCGGGGTCGACCGGGCCGGCCCGTTGCTCGCGAGCGACCTGTTGGCCGCGACCAGGGCGGCCGGGCCCGGCGGCACGGTGCTGCTCCTGGTGGCCGACCGCGGGCAGGCCTGCCGCTTGCCCGGCGTACGGGTGGTGGTGTTCGGTGCCGGCTGACTCCCGCCGCTCCCTGATCCGCCGACGATGGAACTTGTGCGCCGGTGCTGACCGCGCGGCGCCGTCGGAAACTCCATGATCGGCGCGGAACGGGTCGGCATGGAAGGGACGGGCCTGCGGCGGGCGGTCGTCGCCGCGGGTCTGTCCGGGCAGCTCGCGGCGACTGTCGCCGGCGTGCTGCCCTGGCCGGCCCTGTGCCTCGCGGCGGCGGTGCTCGCCGGCGGTTCGCGGGCCGCGCTGGCTGCCGATGCGCGGCGGGCCAGGCTGCTGCGCGCCGTGGCGAGTGGGCTGATCCTGCTGCTGTTCCTGCTCACGCCGCCACGCGCGCTCGCCGGCGGCGGCCCCGGCGCGGCCCGCGACGCGCTCGGCCTGCTGCTGGTCGGCGTGGTGGCCTCCCAAGGGCTCACCTGGCGGACCGTCCGGGATCTGCGGGTCGGGCTGCTGGGGGCTCTCGGACTGCTCGTGCTCGGCGCGTCGTACAGCCCCGATGTGTTCGTCGGGCTGCCGCTGCTGACCGGCTGGGCGGCTGCGCTCGTCGCCGGGATGCGGCTGCACCAGCTGCGGGTGGCCCCGGGAGGGATCCGGCTCGGCCAGCTCGCGCCGCCAACCGCGCTCGCGATGGTGCTCGGGCTGGTGGCGTTCCTGCTGGTGCCCGCGGCCGTCTCGGCGTCCTTGCGCGGCCGGCTGGGCCAGGCCGTGAGCAGCAACTCCCCGCTCGGCGAGGCCGCCCCCCGCAGCCCGGGCAGCTATCGCTCGGCCAGCCTCGACCTGCGCTCGCGGGGGACGCTGTCGGACGAGGCGGTGGCCCGGGTGCCGGCGGCCTCGCCGGCGCTGTGGCGAGCGACAACCTACGACCACTACGACGGGGCTACCTGGACGACTCCACCGGCGAGGTCGGTCCTGGTGGGTCCGCCGTCTCCCCTGGCGGCGACCCGCACCTATCTGGTCACCCTGGCAACCGAGGTCGGCGGGACGGTGTGGTCACCCGGGCCGGTGCAGGCGCTTGTGCCGGCCCGGCCGGGCGGGGTCGAGGTCGGCCCGTTCGGCGATGTCGTGACGACCGGGCGGGCCCAGACCGGCTACCGGGTGACCAGCTCCGAGCAGGTCGCCGATCCGCAGCTGCTGCGTGGCGCGCGTGGCGCCGACGAGGACGACCGGCGCTGGCGCGAGCTGCCGCGCAGCCTGCCGGACCGGGTGGCCCAGCTCGCCGGGCAACTCACAAGGGGGGCGCCCAGCCGCTACGACGCGGTGCTCGCCGTCGAAGGCTGGCTGCGCACACACGCCACCTACCGCCTGGACTCCCCGGTGCCCGGACCGGACGAGGACGCCGTCGACCGCTTCCTGTTCACCGACCGGACCGGCTTCTGCGAGCAGTTTGCGAGCGCCGAGGCGGTACTCCTGCGCGCGGTCGGCATCCCGGCCCGCCTTGTCACCGGTCTCGCGTACGGCGTGCCGGACAGCGCCGGTCGACGGCGCTACCGCCAGGCCGACCTGCACGCATGGGTCGAGGTGGCCTACCCCGGCGTTGGGTGGTCGCCGTCCGACCCGACCGCTGGGGCGGTGCTCGCCGTCGGGGGCCGGTCCGGCGCGGTCCATCGCTCGCTGCGCCGTCGGCTCGCCGCCGCCGGGCGGTCGTCCCTGGTAGCGATCACCGCCGTCCCCGGCGGCCGGCCCGCCGTTGCGGCCGGCCTGCTGCTGCTGACCGGCCTGGTCACGCTGGTCCTGGCCCGCCGCCGGCCGCCCCGTCGTACGCCGCGGCCGGGGCCCGGTGCTGCGCCGGGCGCCCCAGCCGGGCCGGCACTTGCGGCCTTCCTGCGGCTCGACGCCCGGCTCGGTGCGAACGGCCGGCGGCCGGCCGAGTCGATCGGCGAGCTGCGGGCCAGGCTTGGCGTCCTCGGTCCGGCCGCCGAGGCGCTCGGCGTCGTGGAGCAGGAGTGCTACGGACGGGTACCACCGCCCGCCGAGCCCGCCGTCCGGGTGTTGGACGGTCTCGTCACCGGCAGCGCCGCACCCCGAGACCGTTGACGGCAGCTACTGCGGCGGCGCCGAGATCGGTGTCTGTCTCAGCGTAGTCGGCGCCCTCGCCGCGCAGCGTGACGGCGATCCGGGCCTGCCGGAGCAGGGGGTCCCGGCAGTCGGCCAGGGTCAGGACCATCGCGAAGCGGCTCCCACGACCGGGTGGCAGCAGCACGGGCAGCTGACTGGCGCTGACGACGGCGAGACCGTTGATCCCACGGACCGACAACAGGGTGAGCTGTCGGGACGAGGTGTTGGCGATCGGGAGGACCGTGAGCACCGATCCCGGCCGCTGGGAGGTCGAGGTGTGCGCCAGGTCGACCGCGAAGGCGTCGATCGGCGGCAGCACGCCGCAGGCCCGCCTCGGCGCGCTGAACAGCGCCTCCCGGACCTGGCGGGCCGGGTCGGCCGCGTCCTGCGGACCGAGCCCGAGTGATGTGTCGTGGCTGCGGCCGTCCGCGGTGCGGACCGTGAGGAGCACGATCGCGGGGCTCCGCAGCCGGTCGACGGTGGCGCACTCGACCTTGCGGCGCAGCTCCAGCAGCGCGCTTGCACCCGCCCCGACGGGCTCGGCCGGCAGTCTCGCGGTCCAGCCCCCGACGTCGAGCCGAGCTGCCTCGAGCCGGATCGGCCGGGGTCCGGAGTTGACCAGCCGGATGCCGACGGATGCGGCGCCGCCGGCGCTGTCGCGCCCGCCCGGGCCGCCGATGCGGACCGCGACGACCGCGGCGGCGAGGGTTGCCCGACGCGCCGCGACCCGACTGGCGTGGCGGGTGTCGAGGGCGTGCCGGCCGGCCGAGAGGGTCACCACCACAACCAGGGTCCCCCCGACGACGGCCCAGGTGCGGCCGCCGGGACGCCAGACCGGTGGGCGCCCCTGGTCGCCCGTCTGGGCGCAGCGTGGCGCCGCCGGGTCGACGATCGTCACAGCCGGCCGGGGGAGCCCCACCCGGTCGGTGTTCATCGGCTCAGGCGGGCCGGCGCAGCAGGTCGTGCTCGGCCAGCGAACCGGGCAGCACGAGGCCGAGTACTTCCGCCCTCGACAGGCCGGCGGCTTCGCCGAAGCTCGCCGCCAGCGCGTCGAGGCACCGCAGCCCGGCGTCGAGGACCCCACGCTTGCCGATCCGGCCGGCCAGCCGGTCGACATCCACCACCGGCTCGCCGGCCACGAACGGACCGAGGTCGGTCGCGGCCGGGTCATGCTCCGGAGCCTCGCGTAGGCACGCCGTGAGCAGCCAGCGGGCCCCCTTGGCGCCGCCAGGGACCGCAGCCAACAGCTCGAGGACCTGCGCCCGCAGTAGCTCCGGACCGTCCAGCGGGTCGAGCTCGATCAGCAGTTGGGCGGTGCTGCAGACGAACGCCTCGATCAGGTCCGGCGCCTGCACGTCGCTCTCGAGCAGCTCGCCGAGCAGGTCCAGGGCGAGCTCCCGGTCCAGTCCGCCGGCGAGCGCACTCCCGACTGCGTGGGCGGCCGGGACCACTGGCAGCTGCAGCCATGACCCCGGACCGGCGCCGGCTCGCGACCGGGCGTACCGCGCCAGCTGGAGGCAGGCCCGCAGCGTGCCGGCGGCCTGGGCCGGCTCGACGCCCTCGCCCGGCCGGGGATGGTCGACGAGTGAGACGGCCACCTGTTCGAGTGGCTCAGCCAGCCGGGCGGTGCCCCGCCCGGCTGCCTGCGTCGCCAGCGCCGCCAAGGCGACCGCGGTGGCCCGTAGCCAGCCGGCGCCGGGCGCGCCGGTTGCGGCGACCCGGTCGGCCAGTCCCGCTGCGGTCACGTCGTCGCGCTCCCCGGTGGCCGATGCGGCAGCGGCCAGATCGACCCAGAGCCCGGCCAGCCGGGCCAGGCCCTGGTCGCTCACCATGCTCACCCGCTGCAGCAGGTCCTCGTCGGCGAGGCCCTCGCCGAACGCGGCGCGCGCCAGCCGGGCGATCGCGGCGACCGCGGCGCGCACCGACTCGTCGTGGTCGGAACCCGCCAGTACGACGTCGGCCGCAGTGCGGGCGTCATCGGCGGCCGGGTCGTCCGGGCGGAGCCGCGCAGGCAGGTCGGCGAGCAGCCGGAGCACCTCGGGCTCGAATGGGCCCGTCTGCTCCAGCACGGTGGCGATGCCGGTCGCCCCCGCCGCGCTGACCGCAGCGACCAGCGCCGTGCACAGGCGGCCGCCAAGCTCGGTCTGGAACTCCTCCGGTGCCATGTCGAAGGCTCGCAGCAGCCGGCCGGTGGCCTGCTCGGCGGTGAGATCACCCCGGTAGGTGGCGAGCACGGCGGCGGCGAGGGTCTGTGCGGGTGAGAGGTCAGCGGCGTGCTCGTGCGCGTCGTCGTGGAGCAGTACATCGACGTCGTCGGCCAGCCACGGGGTGAGGCGCCCACGCAGGGCGTCGACGAGGTCTGCGACCGGCAACTGCAACTCGGCGGCCAGCCGTTCGCAGTCCACCGGCTCGGCCCAGAAGCCTTGCTCGGGCTCGGCGTCGACGACCCCGAGTAGCACCATCCGGCCGTCGTCGCCGGGCTGTCCTGGCAGCGCCGCGACGAACGGCGCGAGCGGCAGCTGCCACGACAGCGACTGGCCCTCCGACAGCACCCGCACGGTGACGGTGGCCGAGCCGGGCCCGTCGCCGTGCACGTCGACCCGCGCGTCGAGCGCGTCGAGCCGGTCGCCCGCACCGGGCGGCAGGAAGGTGTAGAGCAGCACTGCCGGCTCGAGCGTGCTCGCCGAGTGCGCGTGCAGGACCGCCCCCGCCGCGCAGGCGTAGACGGGCGGCCGGTGCTGCTCGGGCGTACTCACCGGCACAGTCTGCTGCACGCCCTGGCCTAGCCTTGACACGTGCGTCTCGTCCTCGCCCGCTGCACCGTCGACTACGTCGGCCGGCTGACCGCCCACCTGCCCGTTGCGGTCCGGCTGTTGCTCGTCAAGGCCGACGGCTCGGTGTCGATCCACGCCGACGACCGGGCGTTCAAGCCGCTCATGTGGATGAGCCCGCCGTGTAGAACGCATGAGGTGGACGGCGTCTGGACCGTGACCAACAACGCGGGTGAGCAGCTGGTGATCGCCGTCGAGGAGGTGCTGCACGACAGCTCGCACGAGCTGGGGATCGACCCTGGCCTGGTCAAGGACGGTGTCGAGAAGCACCTGCAGGCGCTGCTCGCCGAGCAGTGCCACGTGCTCGGCGAGGGCTGGACGCTCGTCCAGCGGGAGTACTTCACCGACATCGGGCCAGTCGACCTGCTGTGCCGCGATGCCGCCGGCGCGCACGTGCTGGTCGAGGTGAAGCGGCACGCCGAGATCGACGGCGTTGAGCAGCTCACCCGCTACCTGCAGCGGGTCTCGACCGTGCTGGGGCAGGTGCAGGGCGTCCTGGCAGCGCAGAGCTTCAAGCCGCAGGCCAAGGTGCTGGCCGCCGATCGGGGGATCGTCTGTGTCCAGCTCGACTACGACGCGCTGCGCGGGATGCAGAGCGCGACGCCGACCCTGTTCTGAGCTGTCTGGGAGACTCGGCGCTCCGACGAGCAGGGAGATCCCGTGGCACGCGCGTTTAGCAAGATCGGTGTAGTCGGTCTCGGCACGATGGGTGCCGGCATCGCCGAGGTGCTGGCGCGCTCCGGAGTGCAGGTCGTCGGGGTGGAGCACGACCAGGCAGCGGTCGAGCGCGCGCACGGCCACCTGGCCGCTTCCACCGGGCGGGCGCTCAAGCGCGGCAAGATCAGCCAGACCGAGGTCGACGAGCTGCTCAGCCGGATCTCGACCGGTACAGATCTGGCCGCCCTCGCCGATTGCGAGCTGGTCGTCGAGGCAATTCCGGAGCGGATGGAGCAAAAGCGCGAGCTGTTCGCCAAGCTCGATGCGCTGCTGCCCGCCGACGCGGTGCTCGCCACGAACACCTCCGCGCTGTCGGTGACCGAGCTGGCCACCTCGACCGGGCGGCCGTCCCGGGTGGTGGGCCTGCACTGGTTCAACCCGGCCCCGGTGATGGGGCTGGTCGAGGTGGTGAGAACCGTCGTGACCGACCCGTCGGTCGTCGAAGACGTCGAGGCGCTCGTCGCCCAGGTCGGCAAGACCGCGGCCATCGCCGGTGACCGGGCTGGCTTCATCGCCAACGCGCTGCTGTTCGGCTACCTCAACAGTGCCGTCCGGATGTATGAATCGCGCTTCGCCAGCCGCGAGGACATCGACGCGGCGATGCGCCTCGGCTGCGGCCACCCGATGGGCCCGCTCGCGCTGCTCGACCTGATTGGCCTCGACTCGGCGTACGAGATCCTCGAGACGATGTACGCCCAGTCGCGCGACCATCTGCACGCGCCCGCGCCGATGCTCAAGCAGTACGTCACCGCCGGGTTGCTCGGCCGCAAGAGTGGCCGCGGCTTTTACAGATACGCCGGCAAGGACACCTCGCAGGTCGTCGCCGACAGCGACACCCCGGCCGCGTCGTCGGGGGCGACCGCGCGGCCGATCACCCGCATCGGGGTCGTCGGCACCGGCACGATGGCGGTCGGCATCATCGAGGTCTGTGCCAAGGCCGGCTACGACGTGGTGTTCCGGGCCCGCGGGCAGGACAAGATTGCCGGTGCCCTCGCGAGGTTGACGGGCTCGCTCGACAAAGCTGTGCAACGAGGCAAGCTCACCGATGACGAGCAGGCGGCGACGCTCGTGCACGTGACCGGCACCACCTCGCTGGACGACCTCGCCGACTGCGATCTGGTCATCGAAGCCGTCGTGGAGGAGCTGGCGATCAAAAGAGCGCTGTTCTCGGCGCTGGACGACGTGATGAAGCCTGGCGCGGTCCTCGCCACGACCACCTCGTCGCTGCCGGTCATCGAGTGCGCGACCGCGACGTCGCGACCGGGCGACGTTGTCGGCATGCACTGGTTCAACCCGGCGACGGTGATGAAGCTGGTCGAGATCGTCCCGACGGTCACCACCGCGCCCGACGTCGTTGCCACCGTGCTGGCGCTGTGCACGAAGCTCGACAAGCATCCGGTGCTGTGCGGCGACCGGGCCGGGTTCATCGTCAATGCGCTGCTGTTTCCCTACCTCAACGACGCGGTCCGGATGCTTGAGGCGCACTACGCCACGATCGACGACATGGACGCCGCGATGACAGTCGGCTGCGGCCACCCGATGGGACCATTCGCGCTGCTGGACGTCGTCGGACTCGACGTGAGCCTGGCCATCCAGAAGACGCTGTACGACGAGTTCCGCGAGCCCGGCCACGCTCCCGCGCCGATGCTCGAGCACCTGGTCAAGGCCGGCTACCTCGGCCGCAAAACCGGTCGGGGCTTCCGCGACTACGCCAAGCGGTAGCGCGGATGGGCAAGGGATCGCGGCGCGCCGCCCGGCACGCGGAGGCGCTCGCGGCGCTGCGCAGCTCGGACGAGCCGTTGCGGTTGCCGGCCGGCGAGCAGACCGTGGGCGGCGCCACCGTCCGCTCGGTCGGGGCGTCCGACCGGGTACACCGCTGCCCGGGTTGTGACCAGGAGATCAGCCGGGTCCCGCACATCGTGGCCTGGCCGACTGGCGACCCGGACTCGCGCCGACACTGGCACACCCCGTGCTGGGGGGCCCGGGCCCGTCGCGCGCCGGGGGTCCTACGCGGCCGGGGCGCCCCACGACACTGATCCGCTGGTGTGCTTGACGCCCAACCGCTGGCTGACCTTGACGATGTTGTCGGCAACACGCCGATGATGGCGACCAGATCGGCACGATCGGACAGGTCGGGGGTGTCCGCGCTGGCGGGACCGCACACTGTCCATGATCGGCGAGGAAGGGAAGGTGGGCATGCCGGAAATCCGCGCCAACACGGTGCTGCCGGCCGAACGGCGCCCGGTCACCCTGGAGACGACGGACGGCCTGCGGCTCGTCGGTGAGCTGGCACTGCCGGCAGGTCGGCCGCCGGTCGCGACGCTGGTCTGCCTGCACCCGCTGCCGAGCGGCGGCGGCATGATGGACAGCCACCTGCTCAAGAAGATGGCCAATCGGCTCCCGGCGCTGGCCGGGCTCGCGGTGCTGCGCTTCAACACCCGCGGCACGACCAGTGCTCAGGGCACCAGCGAGGGTGCGTTCGGCAACGCCGACACCGAGCGGTACGACGTCGCTGCGGCCCTGGACCTGTGCGAGGCGCTCGACCTGCCGACGGTCTGGCTGGTCGGCTGGAGCTTCGGGACCGATCTGGCCTTGCGCTACGGCTGCGATCCGACCGTCGTCGGTGCCGTCCTGCTCAGCCCGCCGCTGCGTTTCTCGACCCCGGCCGATCTCACGTCGTGGGGGGTCTCCGGCAAGCCGCTTCTCGCGCTCGTCCCCGAGCTCGACGACTACCTGCGGCCAGCCGAGGCGCGCGAGCGGTTCAGGGCCGTGCCGCAGGCCGAGGTGGTCGGCGTCGACCGGGCCAAGCACCTGTGGGTCGGCTACGCCGACACGGTCCTGGACGAGATCGTCCAGCGGGTCGCACCGGCGTCGTTCCCGCTGCCCAGGTACTACCCCTGAGCCGGGGTCAGACCTGCTCCTGGCGGGGTAGCAGGACCTCCTGAAGCACCAGTTGGACGGCGGCCGCGATCGGGATCGCCAGCAGGGCGCCGAGGATGCCGAGCAGGGAGCCACCGATCAGGATCGCCACGACCGTCGTGGCCGGCGAGACGTCGACTGAACGCTTCATGATCCGCGGGTAGAGCACAAAGTTCTCGAACTGCTGGTAGACGAGGTAAAAGCCGCCGACACCGAGCCCGACCGGCACCGAGACGAGGAACGCCACCAGAGTCACGACCGCCGCGCCAATGGTTGCCCCGATGACCGGGATGAGGTCGGTGAACGTCACGACCAGGGCGAGCGGCAAGGGATAGGGAACGCCCAGCAGGAGCAGCATGATGAACGACGTGGCACCGGCCACACCGGCGATCGTGAGGCAGCCGAGCACATACCCGCCGACTCGCTCGAGCATGTCGTCGGACAAGATCCCGACGCGGGCCCGCCGGCTCCGCGGGACGCTGCGGTAGGCGGCTCGCTTCATGGTGGGCAGGTTGGCCATGAAGTACAGCGTCAGCGTCAGCACGGTGATGGACGTGAACAGCGCGTTGAACACGAACTTGCCGACCCCGAGCACCCCGCCGAACGCCGACGCGCCGACGTTGCCCCTGTTGAGATAGTCCTGGCCCTGCTTGATCACGTGGAACTGCTCATCCAGGCGGGCGATCTGGCGGTTGCGCTGGAGCTGCTGGAGGTAGTCCGGCGCCTTGTCGTAGAGCTGTTGGCCCTGCTCGACGATCGGCGGCACGATGGCGAACGCGAAGCCCGCGAACAGCAGCAGGACGATGACGAGCACGATCCCGACCGCCCGACCGCGACCGATCCCGCGCCGCTCGAACCACTCGACCGCCGGGTTGAGGCCGATCGCCAGGAAGCCCGAGACCACCAGCAGCAGGAGCACCGACCGGACGGTGACGACGGCCCGGATCAGCAGATAGGCCAGGGCCACCCCGAGCGCCGCGGTGAAAGCGATGTGAAACGGCGAGCGGCGGCTGATCGGGGGTCCCGGTACGCCGTACGGCGCGTCCTCACTGACCTGCGCCTCGATCCGCCGCAGCACCGACTCAAGCGCCGGGTCGTGCGGCCCCTCGATCTGGTCCGTCTCGATGGCCGCGTGGGCGGCCAGCTCGGCTGCCTCCCGGGCTCCCGCCTCGGCCTGCTCGGCCTTGCTCTGCGCCCGCTGCGCGCCCTGCTCGGCGGCTTCGGCCTGGTCCTCTGCCTGTTCGGCCCGGTGGGCCGCACTGGCGGCGTCCTGTGCTGCTTCGCGGGCCGCCTCGAGCTCGGTCACGGTGCCGGGGGCTGTGCGGCTGGGCCACCAGCCTGGCCGGGCAGCGCCGGCGACAGGGTCTGGCTCGCCGACTGCAGCTGGGCAACGATCAGATCGCGGCGCTGCGACAGTTCGGTGACCTGCCGCCGGGCCTCCGACGTCATCGACGCCGACTCGGCGCGGGCGTCGTCATGCAGGATCTTGATGTCCTCTTCGGCCCGCTGGCGCTTCGCCCGGCTCTCCGAGGTGGCCTGCGCGAGCAGGGTCTCGGCCTCCTGCTTGGCCCGGCTGCGGACCTGTTCGGCGTCGCGTTGTGCCTCCAGCCGGGTCTGCTCGGCGGCCTGCGCGGCGCCCGCGATCTCCCGCTCTCGTTGGTCGAGCGACGCGGTCCGCTCGGCGGTGGTCTGGTCGGCCTGCTGCTGGGCCTGCCTGACAATGCGTTCGGCTTCGGCGTGGGCCTGGTCCCGCAGCTCGGCGGCCTCCTGTTCGGCCAGCTCGAGCATCGCCGCGAGCCGCTCGCCGAGCCGGCTGGCTGGCTCGGGCAGCCCGGCGGCGCGCTGTTCGGCATCGGCGAGCGCGGTCTGCTGCGCGGCCAGCTCCTGCTCAAGGGCCGTCCGGCGGGCGCTGTCGTCGGCGTGCTGGCGGTCCGCGTCAGACCACGCCAGCGCCACCTTGTCCAGGTGCTCGTCGACCTGGCGGCGGTCGTAACCGCGCAGGACGACATCGAAGCCGGTGGCGTCGCCTTCGTCGGACAGGGGGACCAGGTCGTCATCGCTCATGCCACCCAGTATGGCCGGGTCACTCGTCGCGGAACCGGTTGATCGCCGCCAGGTGGGTCGCGCGGAACTCCTGCGCCGCCGGCTGCACGCCGAGCCCCTCCTCGGGCGCGAGGCACAACACCCCTACCTTCCCCTGGTGGAGGTTGCGGTGCACGTCGTACGCCGCCTGGCCGGTCTGCTCCAGCGGGTAGGTCTTCGACAGGGTCGGGTGCACCATGCCCCGGGCGATGAGCCGGTTGGCCTCCCACGACTCCTTGTAGTTAGCGAAGTGCGAGCCGACGATGCGCTTGAGGTTCATCCAGAAGTACCGGTTGTCGTACTGGTGCAGGTAACCCGAGGTGGATGCGCAGGTGGTGATGACGCCACCTTTTTTGGTCACGTAGACCGAGGCGCCGAAGGTCTCCCGGCCGGGGTGCTCGAAGACGATGTCGATGTCCTCGCCACCGGTCAGGTCACGGATCCGCTTGCCGAAGCGCTGCCACTCCTTGGGGTCCTGGTTGTGCTCGTCCTTCCAGAACGCATAGCCCTCGGCGCTGCGGTCGATGATCAATTCGGCGCCCATCCGGCGGGCGATCGCCGCCCGCTCCGGGCTCGAGACGACGCAGACCGGGATCGCGCCGCCGTTGAGGGCGTACTGCGTCGCATAGGAGCCCAGGCCGCCGGAGGCGCCCCAGATCAGCACGGTGTCGCCCTGTTTCATCGCCGCACCGTTTTTGCTGACCAGTTGCCGGTAAGCCGTCGAGTTGACCAGTCCCGGCGCCGCGGCTTCCTCCCAGGTGAGATGCGCGGCCTTCGGCATCAGCTGGTTGCTCTTGACCAGGGCCAGCTCGGCGAGCCCGCCGAAGTTGGTCTCGAAGCCCCAGATCCGTTGCTGGGGATCCATCATCGTGTCGTCGTGGCCCTGGTGGTCCTCGAGCTCCACCGACAGGCAGTGCGCGACTACCTGGTCACCGGCCTTCCACTTGCTGACACCGGGGCCGACCCTGAGTACGACGCCCGAAAGGTCGCTGCCGACGACGTGGTAGGGCAGATCGTGCCGCTTGGTGAGGTCGTTGAGCCGGCCATAGCGCTCCAGGAAGCCGAAGGTGCTGACCGGCTCGAAGATCGAGGTCCAGACGGTATTGAAGTTCACCGATGAGGCCATGACCGCGACGATCGCCTCGCCCGGGCCGAGCTCGGGAGTGGGCACCTCGTCCAAGTGCAGGCTCAGCCTCGGGTCCTTGTCGCGGGAGGCGACGCCTTCGAACATCGCCTGCTCGCCCTTCCTGACCACGACCCCGAGGTAGGACTCGGGCAGGCTGAGACCGGCCACGTCGGCGGGGGCGCCGGCGAGCACGGCCTCGAGGATGTCTTTCACGACAAAGCCCTTCGTACGGCGGCGGGTGCAGCCCCTAGCCTACCGACGGGTAGCCGGCCGCCGGTGACTCGTGGGCGCCGATGCCGCCGGGCCCGGGCTCGACCAACTCCACCAGCACGCCGCCGGAACTTTTGGGGTGGATGAAGTTCACCCGGGAGCCGGCCGTGCCCGACTTGGGCTCGTCGTACAGCAGGCGCATGCCCTGGCTGCGCAGGTGTGCGCTCACCTCGTCGAGATCGTCCACCCGGTAGGCCATCTGCTGGATGCCGGGGCCACTGCTGGCCAGGAACCGGCCGATGGTGGTGTCGGGTGAGAGCGGGCTGAGCAGCTGGAGGTAGGACCCCGAGTCGCCGACCTCGAGCATCGCCTCGCGCACGCCTTGCTCGACGTTGACCTCGATGTGCACACAGCGCATGCCGAAGCTCGTCTCGTACATCGCGATCGCGGCGTCCAGGTCGGCGACGGCGATGCCGACGTGGTCGATGTGGGTGACCTTCACGGGGCTCCTCGGGGCAGTGCTGGACGTGGCTCGTATCGTTGCAGCACCGCCCGTCCCTGGAGGAACCCCGTGGCCAGCCGAGAGAATCCGTCCGTCATCGTCGCCGGAGCGCGCACGCCCATCGGCAAGCTGTCCGGCGTGCTGAAGGATTTCAGCGCGATGGACCTGGGTGGTTTCGCCATCGCGGCGGCGCTCGAGCGGTCGGGGGTGGCGCCCGATCAGGTCGACTACGTGATCATGGGTCACGTCCTGCAGGCCGGGCAGGGCCAGATGACCGCTCGCCAGGCCGCGGTCAAGGGCGGCATCTCGATGAGCGTCCCGTCGTTGACTATCAACAAGGTCTGCCTGTCCGGGCTCGACGCGATCGCCCTGGCTGACCAGCTCATCCGCGCCGGTGAGGTCGAGGTCGTTGTCGCCGGCGGCATGGAGTCGATGACCAACGCGCCGTACCTGCTGCCCAAGGCCCGGCAGGGCTACCGCTACGGCAACGCAGAGCTCGTCGACGCCACCTTCCACGACGGGCTGTTCGACGCCTTCGACCGGGTCCCGATGGGCGAGGGCACCGAACGGCACCAGGCCAACTTCGCGCCGATGACCCGCGAGGAGCAGGACGAGTTCGCGGCCCGTAGCCATGAGTTGGCTGCCGCGGCCATCAAGGACGGGCGGTTCGCCGACGAGATCGTCCCCGTCACGATCCCGCAACGCCGGGGTGAGCCGGTCGTCGTCAGCGAGGACGAGGGTGTTCGCCCCGGTACGACGCCGGAGTCGCTCGCCAAGCTCAAGCCTGCCTTCACCAAGGACGGCTCGATCAGCGCTGGAAATGCCTCGCAGATTTCCGACGGGGCAGCAGTTGTCGTGGTGATGAGCAAGACGAAGGCGGAGTCGCTGGGGCTCAGCTGGCTGGCCGAGATCGGCGCCCACGGGATCGTGGCCGGTCCGGACAACTCGCTGCAGGAGCAGCCCGCCAACGCCATCACCAAGGCGCTCGCGAGGGAGGGCCTGGCCATCGGCGACGTCGACCTGTTCGAGCTCAACGAGGCCTTTGCGGCCGTCGGCATCGCCTCGACCCGCGCGCTCGGCGTCGAGCCGGACCGGGTCAACGTCAATGGCGGCGCGATCGCCCTCGGCCATCCGATCGGCGCCTCCGGAGCCAGGCTCGTGCTGCACCTGGCGCACGAACTCAAGCGTCGGGGCGGCGGTATCGGCGCAGCTGCGCTGTGCGGCGGCGGCGGCCAGGGCGACGCGCTCATCCTGCACGTCCCGGCTTGAGGGCGGGCCGGTCGCTCGACGTCCCCGACCTCGTCGCCCGCGCCGAGACGGGTGAGGCGCGGGCCGTCGCTCGGCTGATCAGCCTGGTCGAGGACGCCTCACCAGCCCTGCGCGAGGTGATGGCGCTGCTCGCGCCGCGAGCCGGCCACGCCCGCGTTGTGGGCCTGACGGGCTCGCCCGGCGTCGGGAAGTCGACCTCCACGAACGCCCTCGTCGCGGCGTACCGCCGGCGGGGGATGAAGGTCGGGGTGCTCGCGGTCGACCCGAGCTCGCCGTTCTCGGGCGGGGCGCTGCTCGGCGACCGGGTGCGGATGCAGGACCACGCGACCGACGACGGCGTCTTCATCCGCTCGATGGCCTCCCGGGGGCACCTTGGCGGGTTGTCCTGGTCGACACCCCAGGCCCTGCGGGTGCTTTCGGCAGCCGGCTGCGACGTCGTGCTCGTCGAGACGGTCGGCGTCGGGCAGGCCGAGGTCGAGATCGCCTCGCTCGCCGACACCACGCTGGTGCTGCTCGCGCCCGGCATGGGGGACGGGATCCAGGCCGCCAAGGCCGGCATCTTGGAGGTGGCCGACGTGTTTGTCGTCAACAAGGCCGACCGGGACGGGGCCGACACGGTGGTGCGCGACCTGCGCTACATGCTCTCGCTCGGCGACCGCCGTACCGACGATGGATGGCGGGTGCCCATCGTCAAGACGATCGCCGCCAAGGGCGAAGGTGCCGACGAGGTGGTGGATGCGATCGAGCGGCACGGCGAGTGGCTCGCCGGCAACGGTCAGCTGGCCCGGCGGCGGGCCAAGCGGGCCGCCGACGAGGTGGAGGCGATCGCGTTGACCGTCCTGCGCGCCAGGATCGGCGACCTGCGCGGCGGGGATGCTTTGGACCTGCTCGCCGACCGGGTGGTCGCCGGTCAGCTCGACCCGTACACCGCTGCGGACGAGCTGGTGGCCGCGCTGAGCTGAGTCAGCCGGTGCCGGCCTGGATGGGCCCGTGCGAACGGCCCCCGCGCGAGAGTGCGGCGGACTCCACCTCGAGCAGGGATTCGGACTCCCGCTCGGCGTCGAAGGCGGCCCGGCCGCCCCGCACCCCGAACAGCCGCTTGGTCAGCACCAGGTAGGCGACGGCGGCGACGTTGAGCAAGAAGGCCCCGGTCTTGAGCGGGGTCAGCCTGTGCAGCAGCTCGTAGACCTCGTACGGCAGGAAGATCGACGTGCCGACGGCCGCGACATATTCACCCCAGCGCTTGAGCAGGAACAGCCCCACCGCCTCCAGGAGTTCGAGCGCCCCGTAGGCGACCAAGCCGACCGCGACCAGGGACAGGGTGTGCGACCCGGACGACAGCAGATGCCGGATCCGCTCGATCGTCGGGCTGGTATCAAGGTCGATGTGCAGGACCCGGCCGAGCGGTCGGGCCGCTGGCACCGCCTGCTCGAAGGTCGCCTGCAGGGAAGCCTTGGAGTCCCGGAAGCGCAGGACCGCGTAGGCCAGGCCGAGCAGCAGCAGGCCCCGGACCCCGCGTTCGGCGGCCAGCAGCCGCAGCACCAGCGCATCCCGGACGGCCCGGCCGCGTAGGACAACCGGGGCGTGCTGAGCCGGTCCGCTGCCCACCGGTTCGCCGACGACGTACGTCGCGCAGCGAAGGCACCGCCAGGCCTCGCCGACGGAGGTCTGCACGTGCAACCGGTCCCGCAGGTCGGTGTCGTTCGGGGCGTAGGTCTCGTGGCCCTTGCGGGCGCAGGCGCGCAGGCTCCAGTCCATCGAACTACCCTGCCTTACCCGCCGAGGTAGCTCATCTCGGCGCGCGGGAGATCGGTGGCGCCTTCGCCCCGCAACTCGGAGTAGCGGTCGTCACGACGGGCCCACCGGCCCCCGACCGCCTCGCGCAGGTCGTCGTCACTCACCCCGGCGCGTAGGACGGCGCGCAGATCGGTGCCGGTCGCGGCGAACAGGCAGGTGAACAACTCGCCGACCGCGGTGAGGCGGGCCCGGGTGCAGGTGCCGCAGAACGGCTTGCTCACCGAACTGATCACGCCGAGCTCCCCGCCGCCGTCGAGGTAGCGGAACCGCTCGGCCACCCCGTCCTCGGGGAAGGGCTCGAGCGGATGCACCGCGCCGACCCGCGCCAGGACCTCGGCTGCGGGGACGACCTCGGTGAGCTCCCAACCGTTGGTGGTGCCGACGTCCATGTATTCGATGAGCCGGAGCACATGTCCTCCGGTGCGGGCGAACTCGACCAGGTCGAGCAAGCCGTCGTCGTTCACCCCGCGGCGCAGGACGGTGTTGAGCTTGATCGGGCCGAGCCCCGCCTCGCTCGCCGCGGCGATGCCGTCCAGCACCCGCTGGAGCGGCACCTTGGTGTCGCCGAGCTCGGCGAAGACCGCCGGTTCGAGGGAGTCCAGTGACACCGTGACGCGGCGGAGGCCGGCCGCGGCCAGGCCCGCTGCCCGCTCGGTCAGCAGCGAACCGTTGGTCGTCAGCGCGATGTCCTCGATGCCGGGTGTCCGCGCGACCTGGCCGACGAGCACCTCGAGGTCGCGGCGCAGCAGCGGTTCGCCACCGGTCAGGCGCACCTTGGTCACGCCGAGCTCGGCGAAGACCCGGATCAGCCGGCCGAGCTCTTCGAAGCTGAGCAGTTCCGACCGGGGTAGGAAGGCGTGGTCCGGGCCGAACAGTTCGCGCGGCATGCAGTACGGGCAGCGGAAGTTGCAGCGGTCGGTCACCGAGACCCGTAGGTCGCGCAGGGGCCGCGCGAGGCGGTCGAGGGCGGCCGGTCGGGGGAGCGAAGCTGCGAGAGAAGGGGTCATTGGTTTTGACGGTAGTCCGCCGGACGGAACGTCGACAATGCTCCCGCGCTTGCGGCCCGCGAGCCCCAGTCCGTGCGCAGCTGCGGCGAATGCGGGGCCGTTCGTGGCCCCCCACCCCCCCCGCAATTGCCCTTGTGTGGCGTCCGGCATACGGTCAGCACTGTGGTCTCGGTCATAGACGGGGATCACAGCGCGACACCGCGGGGCGATCCGTCTGCCCGCCGTCGCGCGGGGGCCCCGACCCGCCCTGCCCGGCGGGTCGGTTGCACCCGCGGGCGGTTGGTCCGGGTGCTTCAGTCGATGTCGTGACCAGCCCGCATCCGCTGAGGAGCGCCGATGACTCGTGTGTCCATGAAGGTTGATGGGGTCGTCTACGAAGACGACGTCGAACCCCGCAAGCTGCTCACCCACCACCTACGCGACGGGCTCGGCCGGGTCGGCACCCCGATCGGGTGCGACACGTCGAACTGCGGCGCGTGCATCGTGCTGATTGGTGGCGAGTCGGTGAAGTCCTGCTCCGTCCTGGCCGTCCAGGCCGACGGCGAGGACATCACCACCATCCAGGGGCTTGCCTCGATGGAGGGCGGGGCGAGCCAATGGCACCCCGTGCAGCGGGCGTTCCAGGAGCACCACGGCCTGCAGTGCGGCTACTGCACCCCGGGCATGGTGCTGGCCACGGTCGACTTGCTCAAGAACAACCCCAGCCCCACCGAGGACGAGGTGCGGCACGGCCTGGAGGGCAACCTCTGCCGATGTACCGGGTATCAGAACATCGTCAAGGCGGTCCTTTCGGCCGCCGCCGAGATGCGCGGCGAGGCGCCCCACAAGGGGTCCTTCCAGGACTCCACCGAGAAGACGGAGGTGCACGCATGACCGAGCAACTCGATGCCGGCCTGATCGCCGAGCAGATCACCCAACACCCCGATGCCCTCTCCTCGCCGTACGCCGGTGGCGAGCTGGGTCGCGGGCGGCGCCGCAAGGAGGACGCCAAGCTGCTGACCGGTCAGACCAACTGGACCGACAACATCACCTTGCCCGGCCTGCTGCACATGGCGGTGCTGCGCAGCCCGATGGCGCACGCCAAGATCCTCTCGGTCGACGTGTCGGCTGCCTTGGAGATGCCCGGCGTCATCGCCGCCTACAGCGGCCGGGACCTCGCCGATGTGATGGGGCCCTCGATGCCCTGCGCCTGGCCGGTCACGCCCGACATGGTCTCGCCGGTGCACACCCCGCTGGCTATTGACGAGGTCAAGTACTCCGGCGACGGCGTGGCCGTCGTCATCGCCCGGGACCGCTACGCCGCGGCTGACGCGCTCGAGGCGATCGCGGTCGAGTATGACCAGCTGCCGGCCGTCGTCAACATGGAGGAGGCCCTCAAGGAGGGTGCGCCCCTGGTGCACAGCGACAAGGGCACCAATCAGTGCTTCCTGTTCGACTTCCCCGGCGCGGGTGCGGACTACGACGAGACGGTCGCCGCTGCCGGTGACGACTGTGTGGTCGTCAAGCGCCGGTTCCTGCAGCAGCGGCTCATCCCGACGCCGATGGAGCCGCGCGGCGTCGTGGTCGCCCCGATCGCCGCGGCCGACGAGTTCACGATGTACTCCACCACCCAGATCCCGCACATCCTGCGGGTGATGTTGGCCCTGACCACCGGCATCCCGGAGCACAAGCTGCGCGTCGTGGCACCCGACGTCGGCGGCGGCTTCGGCGCGAAGCTCAACGTCTACGCCGAGGAGATCCTCGCCCTGGTGGTGGCCCGCAAGCTCGGTCGGCCGATCAAGTGGACCGAGTCGCGCAGCGAGAACTACCAGGCCACGACGCACGGCCGCGACCAGATCCAGGACATCACCATCGCCGCCAAGAAGGACGGCACCCTGCTCGGCCTCAAGGTCGAGCTGCTCGCCGACATGGGGGCCTACCTGCAGCTGGTCACCCCTGGCGTGCCGATCCTGGGCGCCTTCATGTTCCCGGCGATCTACAAGATGGCCGCCTACCGATTTATCTGCCAGGGCGTGTTCACCACCAAGACCCCGACCGATGCCTATCGCGGCGCGGGTCGCCCGGAGGCGACGTACGCGATCGAGCGGATCATGGATGAGCTGGCTGTCACCCTCGGGCGCGACCCGATGGAGCTGCGCAAGCAGAACTGGATCAAGCACGAGGAGTTCCCGTACACGATGATCGCGGGGCTCACCTACGACAGCGGCAACTACGAGGCGGCCACCGAGAAGGCCGAGCAGATGTTCGACATGGTCGGCTTGCGGGCCGAGCAGGTCGAGCGGCGCGAGCGCAAGGATCGGGTCCAGCTGGGCATCGGGATCTCGACGTTCACCGAGATGTGCGGCCTCGCCCCGTCTCGGGTGCTTGGCTCGCTGTCCTACGGCGCCGGCGGCTGGGAGTCGGCGTCGATCCGGATGTTACCGACCGGCAAGGTGGAGGTCGTGTCGGGCGCGACCCCGCACGGCCAGGGCCACCACACCGCGTGGAGCCAGATCGTGGCGGACTCGCTCGGCGTGCCGTTCGAGGACGTCGAGCTCATCGCCGGTGACACCCAGTCGAGCCCAAAGGGGATGGACACCTACGGCTCGCGTTCGCTGGTCGTCGGCGGCGTCGCGA
The DNA here is from genome assembly GCA_043762595.1 of Frankiales bacterium. Classification (GTDB taxonomy): domain Bacteria; phylum Actinomycetota; class Actinomycetes; order Mycobacteriales; family SCTD01; genus JAYSQK01. Next base: position 27,814 of record JAYUMN010000054.1, on the reverse strand, counting down.
TCCACAAGGCGACCGGCAAGGTGCTCGACAAGGCCAAGCGCATCGCCGCACACCTGCTCGAAGCGGCCGAGGGTGACATCGAGTTCAGCGGCGGGACGTTCTCGGTGAAGGGCTCGCCGGAGGCCAGCATGACCATCCAACAGGTGGCACTCGCGACGTTTGCGGCACACAACCTGCCGGACGGCATGGAGCCGACGCTCGACAGCGACTACGTCTACGACCCGGAGAACTTCTCCTACCCACATGGCACGCACCTGTGCGCGGTGGAGATCGACACCGAGACCGGCTTCACCAAGATCCGCAAGTACGTCTGCGTCGACGATATCGGCAAGATCATCAACCCGGTCATCGTCGAGGGGCAGATCCACGGCGGGCTTGCCCAGGGCATCGCGCAGGCGCTCTACGAGGAGGCCATCTACGACGCCGAGGGCAACCTGGTCACCGGCACGATGGTCGACTACCTGCTGCCGAGCGCGGCCGACCTGCCGCACTTCGACACCGGCCGCACCGAGACCCCGGCGACGAGCAACCCGCTGGGTGTCAAGGGCGTTGGTGAGGCCGGCTGCATCGCCTCGACGCCGGCTGTGATCAACGCGGTCGTCGATGCGCTGCGACCGTTCGGTGTCAACGATATCGACATGCCGGCCACGCCCGAGCGGGTGTGGCGGCTGATCAACGGAGCCAAGGACGCCGGGGCCGACCGGGAGCTCAGCGGTACCGTCAGCTACGGCGGCGCCTCCACCTCGACCACCGCCGGGAGCAATGCATGATTCCCGCCCAGTTCGACTACGTGGCGCCTGCTTCGGTCGCCGATGCCATCATCGCGCTGACTGAAGCCGGCGAGGACGGCAAGATCCTCGCCGGTGGCCAGAGCTTGATCCCGGTCCTGCGGCTGCGGCTGTCCTTCCCCTCTGTGCTGGTTGACCTGCGCAAGATCAGTGCGTTGCGCGGCGTCCGCGAGGAGGGCAGCGAGCTCGTCATCGGCGCGATGACCCGGCACGCCGACGTCATCACCGACCCGCTGGTGAAGCAGTACGCCGCACTGGTGGTTGAGGCCTCCGCCACGGTCGCCGATCCCGCGGTCCGGCACCGCGGCACGTTCGGTGGCGCCCTGGCCCACGCCGACCCGGCCGGCGACCTGGCGGCGGTGGCCCTGGCGCTCGATGCGACGCTCGTCGCGGAGGGTCCCGGCGGCCGGCGCACCATCAAGGCCGCTGACTTCTTCCTGGACTACCTGCAGACCTCGCTCTCGCCGGACGAGGTGTTGGTCGAGGTCCGGGTGCCCAAGCTGGAGGGGCAGTGGGGGGTCGCGTACGAGAAGTTCAACCGCACCGCGCAGGCGTGGGCGATCGTCGGGGCGGCCGTCGCGGTTCGGCGCGAGAACGGCTCGATTGCCGAGGCCCGGGTCGGCCTGACCAACATGGGCTCGACGCCGGTCCGCGCCAGCGCGGTCGAGGCGGCCCTGGCCGGCGCGCCGGCCGAGGCCGGGGCGGTCGAGGCGGCCGCCGCGCACGCGGCGGACGGCACGAACGCGCCCGCAGACCTCTCGGCGCAGAGCGACTACCGCGAGCACCTCGCGCGCGTCCTCACCCGCCGTGCGGTCATGACGGCTGCAGGGCTGTAAGTGGAGGGTCGGCGGGGGTTGCTGCCCGAGGGGGTGGCGACCCCCGCCGATCTCGCCCGCTTGCTCGGTGAGGCGGACTACCTGGCCGACATCGGCGTCGCGACGGCGGCGTTTCTCGCCCTCTCGCTCCCGCGGCCGCTGTTTCTGGAGGGCGAGGCGGGCGTCGGCAAGACCTCGCTGGCCCGGGCCTTGTCCGAAGTGCTGGCCGCGCCCTTGCTGCGGTTGCAGTGCTACGAGGGCATCGATGCCTCGCAGGCGCTCTACGACTGGGATTTTCCGCGCCAGTTGCTGCATCTGCGGGCCGCCGAATCAGCTGGCGCAGCCGACGCAGCGCGGCTTGAGGAGGAGGTCTACAGCCGCCGGTTTCTGCTGGCCCGGCCACTGCTCGCTGCGCTCGAGACGACACCCAGCGTGCTGCTGGTCGACGAGGTCGACCGGGCCGATGATGAGTTCGAGGCGTTCCTGCTCGAGGTGCTCTCGGACTACACCGTCACCGTGCCCGAGCTCGGCACCATCCACGCCGAGGTGCCGCCGGTGGTGATCGTGACGAGCAACCGGACCCGCGAGGTGCACGACGCACTCAAGCGCCGTTGCCTCTACCACTGGGTCGAGCACCCTGGCTTCGAGCGCGAGGTTGCGATCGTCCGCCGGCGCGTCCCGGAGGCGTCTGAACAGCTGGCCCGCCAGGTTGCCGGCGCCGTGCAGGCGCTGCGTGGGGAGGACCTGATGAAGCCGCCCGGGGTGGCCGAATCCATCGACTGGACCCAGGCGCTCGTCGCGCTCGGTGCCGAGCGGCTCGATGCCGACACGGCAACGGCGACCCTCGGTGCGGTCCTGAAATACCGCGAGGACGTCGAGCACGCGAAGCGGCTCGACGTCGGTGTGATGCTCGACCGGGCCCTCGGTGGGTGAGCGGCGTCGTGCCCTATGACGGCACCGACAGCCTGGTGGGGCTGGCCCGCACCCTGCGGGCGGCGGGCGTTGCCGCGAGCCCCGACAGGGTCCACGCCGCGGTCGAGGCGCTCTCGCTCCTCGACGCCTCCTGCCGGGCCGACGTCTACTGGGCCGGCCGGCTGACGCTGTGCGGCACGGTCGAGGAGGGACGCCGCTACGACATCGTCTTCGATGCCTACTTCGGTGACCGTCCCGGCACCCTCGTCCGCCGGCAGCGGGTCCTGGTTCCCAAGCTCCAACTCGTCTCCGACGAGGGCGCGGGGGGGACCGAGGACGGCGGGCCGGAGGAGGCCACCGGCTCGGCATCGGCAGCGGCCAGCAGCCAGGAGCAACTTCGGCACCGGGACGTTTCCTCGTTGTCGGCGACCGAGAGGGCCGAGCTGCACCGGCTGCTCGCCCTGATGCGGCTGCCCGGCGAAGTCCGTCGTACTCGCCGCCACGGCCGGTCGGCCCGCGGCCAGGTCGACCCCCGACGCACCCTGCGGGCCTGGATGCGGGCCGGCGGGGAGCCGGCCGACCTGCGCCACCGGCGGCCCCGGGACCGGCCGCGCCGGGTCGTCCTGCTCGTCGACGTGAGCGGCTCGATGGAGCGGTACGCCGGGGCGCTGCTGCGCTTCTCGCACGCTGCCGCCCGCCGCGGGGGGCAGCCGACCGAGGTCTTCGCCCTCGGGACCAGGCTGACGCGGCTCACCCGCGAGCTGGCCAGGCGGGATCCGGACGCGGCGATGGCCGCGGTCGCGGAGGCGATGCCGGACGCCGGCGGGGGCACCCGGCTCGGGCTGCTGCTCAAGGAGTTTCTGGACCGCTGGGGACAGCGGGGCACGGCCCGTGGTGCGGTGGTGGTGATCCTGTCGGACGGCTGGGAGCGCGGCGACGTCACCCTGCTGGGCGAGCAGGTCCAGCGGCTCCAGCGGCTTGCCCACCGGGTCGTCTGGGCCAACCCGCGCAAGGCCGCGCCGGGATTTGCCCCGCTGGCTGCGGGCATGGCCGCGGCCCTGCCGCACGTTGATGACTTCGTCGAGGGGCACAGTCTGGCGGCCTTGGAGCAGCTGGCCGCCGTGGTGAGGGGAGCGCGCAGTGCGTGACATCGCGGACGGCTTGCGGGCCCTGCTGGCAGGTGGGCGGCCGTTCGGGCTCGCCACCGTCGTGAGCATCAGGGGCAGCGCGCCCCGGCCGGCCGGGGCGTCGATGACCGTCGACGAGCAGGGCGCCGCTGTCGGCAGCGTGTCGGGCGGCTGCGTCGAGGGCGCTGTCTACGAGGTGGCCGCCGAGGTGCTCGCTGGCGCCCCGCCGGTTGTCGAGACGTACGGCATCAGCGACGAGACCGCCTTCTCGGTCGGGCTGACCTGCGGTGGCATCCTGGACATCCTGGTTCAGCCGATCGGACCGGAGCAGGCCCCGCTGCTGACCGGGTTGCTCGACCTGCTGGCGAACGAGGAACCGGTTGCGCTCGCCACTGTGGTGGGCGGACCAGCGCCACTCGGCGCCATGGTCGCCATCACCCCGGCCGGCGTCACCGGGTCGCTCGGCGCCGAGGGGCTCGACGTCGCGGTCGTCGACGATGCCCGGGGGATGCTCGCGATCGGCCAGACCGGCACCCGGCACTACGGGCCGCACGGGGAGCGCCGCATCGACGAGGTCGCAGTCTTCGTGCAGGTCTTCACCCCGCCACCGCGGATGCTCGTCTTCGGCGCGACCGACTTCGCGGCGGCCGTTGCCCGGGCCGGGGTGTTCCTGGGCTATCGGGTCACCGTCTGCGACGCGCGGCCGGTCTTCGCGACGGCCCGGCGGTTCCCCGAGGCGCACGAGGTCGTCTGCGAGTGGCCCTCCACCTACCTCGAGCGCACCGCGGTCGACGCCCGCACCGTCATCACGGTGCTGACCCACGACCCCAAGTTCGACGTTCCCCTGCTCCAGGTCGCGCTGCGCAGCCCGGCGAGCTACATCGGGGCGATGGGCAGCCGCCGTACCCACGACGACCGCCTCGCCCGGTTGCGGGAGGTGGGCGTGACCGAGCAGGAGCTGGCCAGGTTGCACTCGCCGATCGGGCTTGACCTGGGTGCCAGAACCCCTGAGGAGACGGCGATCTCGATTGCTGCCGAGATCGTTCAGCGACGCTGGGGTGGCAGCGGTCGCCCGCTGGGCGCGACCGACGGCACGATCCACCGCGACCCGGCCATCGTGCGATGACCCGATGACCGCCGGGCTCCTGCTCGCCGCCGGTGCCGGCAGCCGCTTCGGCGGTCCGAAGGCCCTCGTGCGCTACCGCGGTGAGCTGCTCGTCCAGCGCGGGCGGCGGTTGCTGACCGAGGGTGGCTGCGCGCCTGTGGTCGTCGTGCTCGGCGCCCAGGCCGAGCAGGTGATGGCCACGGCTGAGCTCGACGACTGCGTCCTGGCCCTCGACTGGGAGACCGGCATGGGCGCGTCCCTACGCACCGGTCTGGCCGCGCTGGCACACCGCGACGCGGCCGCCTGCGTGGTCGCGCTCGCCGACCAGCCGCTGATCGGCCCCGGCGCCGTCGTACGCCTGCGAGAGGCGCACGCGGCCGGCGCGATCGCCGCTGTCGCGACGTACGGCGGCAAGCAGCGCAACCCGGTGCTGCTGGACCGCAGCACGTGGGACGCGGTGGCCCTCGCCGCGGTCGGCGATACCGGTGCGCGACCGTGGTTGCGCGCCAACCCCGAGTTGGTGACCGACGTGCCCTGCGACGGCACCGGCTCGCCCTTTGACGTCGACACCCCCGACGACCTCGCCGCCATGGAGGCCAGCAGATGAAGCTCGAGAACCGGTTCACCGTCCCCGTCCCCCGGGCGCAAGCCATCAAGGTGCTGCTCGACGTCGAGCGGATCGCCCCGTGCATGCCGGGCGCCACGCTGACCTCACGGGACGGCGACGCCTTCACCGGGACGGTCAAGGTCAAGGTTGGGCCGATCAACCTGACCTACGGCGGTAACGCCAAGTTCGTCTCGGTCGACGAGGCAGCCGGCGTCGTGGTCATCGAGGGCGCCGGCAAGGAGACGCGCGGCACCGGCACGGCCAAGGCCCTGGTCACCTGCCGGCTGGTCGACAACGGCGACAGCACCGATGTGGAGGTCGACACCGACCTCAACATCACCGGCAAGCCCGCGCAGTTCGGCCGCGGTGTGCTCGCCGATGTGAGCGCCAAACTCGTCGACCAGTTCGCGGCATGCCTGTCCGAGGAGATCCTCGCCGGTACGCCGGATCCGGTCGCCCTCGCCGCCGCGGAGGCCGAGGGCACCCCGGTCCCGCCGCCGCCGCCGCGCATCGTCAAACCGGCCGAGGCGATCGACCTGCTCGGCGCCGCGGGCTCGCCGGTGCTGAAGCGACTGGCACCGGTGCTGGTCGGGCTCGTCGTGCTGGTGCTGCTTGTGCGCCGCCTGCGCCGCTAGTCAGTCGGTGAGACCGGCTGCGGCGCGGGTGCTCTCGAAGGCCAGCGGTGGCAGGTCGGTGTCCGGGAAATACCGAGCATCGGTTGCGTCGTCACCGGCTTGGAGCGCACCGCCGACGACGGTCGCGGCGAAGGCCAGGAAGAACGACGCCCCGCCGGCGGTCGAGGGATAGACGCCACAGACCGCGCCGACCTCGACCACGAGTCCGGCCTCTTCGAGGCATTCCCGGGCCGCGGCGGCCCGCGGGTCCTCGTCGGCATCGACGTAGCCGGCGGGCAGTGACCATCGGCCTCGCCCGGGCTGAATGCCGCGCTGGACGAGCAGCAGCCAACCGCGGGTGTCGCGGACGACCACCCCGACGCCGACCTTGGGGTCGCGGTGGTGCGTCCGGTCGCAGATCGTGCAGTGCTGCGCTCGGCCCATGGTGGCAAGTGCTCCGCCGCACCACGGGCAGAACAGGTGCGCTTCCACGCTCGGAGCCTACGACCCGCTCCGGCTGGGTAATCTGCCGACAGGAATCGTCCACTCGAAAGGCCTGCCCATGACCCCCGAGGAAATCGCCGCCGGTCGCGCTCGTTGGCAGGCTCGGTTCGACCGGGCCACCACCCGCGAGGCCGACTTCACGACGTTGTCCGGCGAGACCGTCGAGCCGGTCTACGGGCCGATGGCGGGCGAAGGCTACGACGGCTTCGAGCGGATCGGCTGGCCGGGGGAGTTCCCTTTCACCCGTGGCCTGCACGCAACCGGCAACCGTGGCCGGATGTGGACCATCCGGCAGTTCGCCGGCTTCGGCAACGCCGAGCAGACCAACGAGCGCTACAAGATGATCCTGGCCGAGGGCGGCGGCGGGCTGTCGGTGGCCTTCGACATGCCGACGCTGATGGGCCGCGACAGCGACGACACCCGGGCCCTCGGCGAGGTCGGCCACTGCGGCGTCGCGATCGACTCGGCCGCCGACATGGACGTGCTGTTCCGCGACATCCCGCTGGGCGAGGTCACGACGTCGATGACCATCTCCGGCCCGGCCGTACCCGTCTTCTGCATGTATCTCGTCGCGGCGGAGCGGCAGGGTGTCGACCCCGGCGTCCTGAACGGGACCTTGCAGACCGACATCTTCAAGGAGTACATCGCCCAGAAGGAGTGGCTCTTCCCACCCGAGCCGCACCTGCGCCTGATCGGCGACCTGATGGAGCACTGCGCGGAGCACATCCCTGCCTACAAGCCGATCTCGGTGTCGGGCTATCACATCCGCGAAGCCGGTTCAACGGCCGCGCAGGAGCTCGCCTTCACCCTCGCCGACGGCTTCGCCTACGTCGAGCTGGGCCTATCGCGGGGGCTCGACATCGAGACCTTCGCCCCTGGCCTGTCGTTCTTCTTCGACGCACATATCGATTTCTTCGAGGAGATCGCGAAGTTCCGGGCGGCCCGCCGGATCTGGGCGCGTTGGCTGCGCGACGTCTACGGCGCGAAGACCGACAAGGCCCAGTGGCTGCGGTTCCACACCCAGACCGCCGGCGTCTCGCTCACCGCTCAGCAGCCCGACAACAACATCGTGCGCACGGCCGTGGAGGCGCTCGCGGCGGTCCTCGGCGGCACCAACTCCCTGCACACCAACGCCCTGGACGAGGTGCTGGCTCTTCCGTCGGCGAAGGCGGCCCAGATCGCGATCCGCACCCAGCAGGTGATTGCCGAGGAGACCGGCGTCGCCAACGTCGCCGACCCGCTCGGCGGCAGCTGGTACGTCGAGCAACTCACCGACACCATCGAGGCGCAGGCCGAGGCCATCTTCGCCAAGGTGCGGGAGATGGGCTCGGGTGACATGACATCGGGCATCCTGCGCGGCATCGAGGACGGCTGGTTCATGGCCGAGATCGCCGAGGCAGCTTTTGCCTACCAGGTGGCGGTCGAGAAGGGTGACAAGCTGGTCGTCGGTGTCAACAGCCACACCGGTGGGGTCGACTCGCCGCTCGAAATCCTGCGGGTCAGTCACGAGGTCGAGACGGTGCAGGTGCGCGAGTTGCTCGACCGCAAGGGCCGGCGTGACGAGGCCCTCGTGCAAACAAGGCTCGCGGCGCTGGTGGAGGTGGCCCGCGGCGACGGCAACACGATCGCGCCGATGCTCGACGCCATTCGGGCCGAGGCCACTCTCGGCGAGGTCTGTGGGGCGCTGCGCGAGCTCTGGGGCAGCTACACCGAGCCGCCGCAGTTCTAGCGGGTACGCCGGGGAAGGGCCGGGCCGTTGGTGCGGTTGACTGCTGGCATGCGGATGAGGCCAACGGACATCAACATCGCCGGTGCCGTCGACCTGTCGGGGTTGCGCTCGCCGACCCCGCCGGCCGGCTCCGGCCCGGCTCCGGCCGGCCCCCCCAGGTCGGCCGGGTCGCATGTCATCGACGTCAGCGAGGCGAGCTTTGAGACCGAGGTGCTGCAGCGCTCGCTCCGAGTGCCGGTCCTGATCGACTTCTGGGCCGAGTGGTGCGGCCCGTGCAAGCAACTCTCGCCGGTGCTCGAGCGCCTGGCCGAGGCCGACGGCGGCGCCTGGATGCTGGCCAAGCTCGATGTCGACGCCAATCAGGCGTTTGCCGGGCAGCTGCAGATCCAGAGCATCCCGACGATCTTGCTGGCCCTGGGCGGCCGGCTCGTCCAGGGCTTCACCGGCGCGCTGCCCGAAGCCGACATCCGAAGCTTCCTCGATCAGGTGCTCGCCGCAGCCAAGCAGGCCGGGCTGCCCGGTCCGGCCGGGCAGGCCCCGGCCGAACCGGCGCCCGCTCCGATCGAGCCCGAGTTCCTCGCTGCCGAGGACGCCCTCGGCAGGGAGGATTACCCAGCCGCCGCCGCGGCCTACGACGCGCTGCTGGCCCGACGGCCGGGCGACCCCGAAGCGGTGCTGGGCAAGGCCTGGGCGGCGCTGCTCGGCCGCACCACCGGCGTCGACCCGCAGGCCGTGCTGGCGGCGGCGCAGGCCGCACCCGATGACGCGGCGGTGCAGACAGCCGCCGCCGACGTCGAGGTGCTGAGCGAACGCATCCAGGAGGCCATCGACCGGCTTGTCGGCTTCGTCCGGCGTCACGCCGGGGAGGAGCGCGAGCAGGTCCGCGTGCATCTGCTGGAGCTGTTCAGCGTCCTCGACCCGGACGATCCGCGGATTGTGACCGGCCGGCGTTCGCTCGCCAACGCGCTGTTCTAGCGGCGGCTCCTGGTGCTCCGTCGGGCTGGTCTACCGGTTTGCTCCCCCGGTCGGCTGGTCCCCGAGCAGTCTCGCCGGTGGCTCCGGTGGGCGCACTCGGCTGACCCGTTGGGCGGGGTCCGGCTCGGCTGAAGATCGCTGCAGCCTCCTAGCGACGCGTTTCTCTGGTCGGTAGCGCCGGTGGGGTCGTCAAGTGGTGCCGCAGTTGACCAAGCGCTGCACCGAGCCGGTCGCCGCCCGGGTGGAAGACTGGGTGCTCACCGAGCTGGTGGATCTGGGGCCGCGGGACGCCCACCGGCTGATCGCCCGGGTGGTGCTGGAGGTCGAGGCCGAGCTCGAAGCGGCGTCGACCGAGCAGCGGTTGGCCGCGAGCCGGCGAGCCCGGCGAGTCTGGACCTGCCCAGCCGCCAAGCCCGACGGCGGGACCGTCTGGCACAGCCCGCTCGGCCGGGTCGAAGCTGGCCCCGATGCGGACGCCTTCGTCGGCCTTGTCCGGCCGCTGCCCTGTGACACGCGGTGGCCTGGTGACTGCGCAGGTTGGGGGCGCTATCCCCGACGGCTGCGTCACCATCGTCTGCGTGATGATCGCCGAGGTCTCGGACGTCTCGGACGTCTCGGACGTCTCGGACGTCGGTTTGGCCGGGGTAGGGGCACCAAGCCGGTGCTCGACGCGGCCGACCTGCTCGGCAAGGAATGGGCCTGCTCGGATATGTGGGACGACGGCGACATTCGACGACCCCGAGTCGCTGTACGTGACGACCGACCTCCCTTGGCGAGGCGGCGGAGAACCCGCTCGCCTGGTTCGCCAATCACCTACCGGCGGCCGCTCGTCCCGGCGGGAGTGGTCGGGCCGCTGGTCGGGCAGCACCTCGAGCCGGTGGGTCCTGACTGACTCCGGTCGCGTGGTCGGCGGTCGTCGCCGACCGCCCAGGAACCCGCCCTGACCTCGACCGGAGCGTCCGGCTGTCGTTCAGGCCTGTTCTCAGTGCGCGACCCGACTGGGCAGCAGCTGAGCCAACGGTCTCCTGCCATGGCGCGCGACGGCGGGTCAGGCAGGAGGGCCGCTCGTCAGCCAGACCGTGCCGAGCGGGGGGAGCCGCAGCACGGCCGACGCCGGCTGACCGTGCCAGCTGTCGGCCATCGCCTCGACCCCGCCGAAATTGCCGACGCCGCTGCCCGAATACGCCTCCGCATCGGTGTTCACGGCCTCGCGCCACGCTCCGGCCCACGGCAGTCCGATCCGGTAGCCCTCGTGCGGTACGCCGGCGAAGTTGCTCACACAGGCCACCGCCGTGCCGTCGCTGCCGAAGCGTAGAAATGAGAACACGTTGCCGTCCGCGTCATTGGCGTCGATCCAGGAGAAGCCGGCTGGCTCGGTGTCGAGGGTCCATAGGGCCGGCGTCGCCCGGTAGACCGTGTTCAGCTCCTTGACCAGCAGGGCGACCCCGCGGTGGTCCGGCAGGTCGAGCAGCCACCAATCCAGGCTGCGTTGCTCGCTCCACTCGGATTCCTGCGCGAACTCGCAGCCCATGAACAACAGCTGCTTGCCCGGGTGCGCCCACATGAAGGCCAGGTAGGCCCGGACGTTGGCTAGCTGCTGCCACCGGTCGCCGGGCATCTTGCGCAGCATCGAGCCCTTGCCGTGCACGACCTCGTCGTGGCTGATCGGCAGGAGGTAGTTCTCGGAGTAGGCGTAGACCATCGAGAACGTCATCTGGTGATGGTGATATCCACGGTGGACCGGTTCTCGCGAGACGTAGTCGAGCGAGTCGTGCATCCAGCCCATGTTCCACTTGAAGCCGAAGCCGAGCCCCCCGAGGTGGGTCGGCCTCGTGACACCGGGCCAGGATGTCGACTCCTCCGCGATGGTGATCGCGGCTGGTGCGCGCCGGTAGACGACGGCGTTCATCTCTTGCAGGAAGGCCACCGCATCGAGATTCTCGCGGCCGCCGTAGGCATTCGGCAGCCACTCACCCTCCTTACGGGAGTAGTCGAGGTAGAGCATCGAGGCGACCGCATCGACCCGCAGGCCATCGATGTGGAATTCCTCGAGCCAGTAGACGGCGTTGGCGACGAGAAAGTTGCGGACCTCGTTGCGCCCGAAATCGAAGACGTAGGTACCCCAGTCCATCTGCTCGCCCCGGCGCGGGTCGGCGTGTTCGTAAAGCGGGGTTCCGTCGAACCGGCCGAGGGAGAACTCGTCTTTGGGGAAGTGCGCCGGCACCCAGTCCAGGATGACCCCGATTCCGGCCTGGTGCAGCCGGTCGACGAGGTAGCGGAAGTCGTCGGGGTCGCCGAAGCGGGCGGTTGGGGCGTAGTACGACGAGACCTGATAGCCCCAGCTCGGGCCATAGGGGTGCTCGGCCACCGGCAGCAATTCGACATGGGTATAGCCGAGCCAGCCGACGTACTCCACCAGCTGTTCGGCCAACTGGCGGTAGGACAAGCCCTGTCGCCAGGAGCCCAGATGCACCTCGTAGCAGCTCATCGGCGATGCATACGCCGGTGTTGCCGCACGTTGGTCCAGCCACTGACCGTCAGCCCAGGTGTATGTCGACTCCGTCACGACGCTTCCGGTCAACGGCGGTACCTCCGCCTGCCTGGCCATCGGGTCGGCTTTGTCGCGCCACACCGAGTCGGCGCCGAGCACCCGGAACTTGTAGCGGGCGCCGACGCCGACATCGGGCAGGAACAGCTCCCACACCCCGCTGCTGCCGAGCGAGCGCATCGGGTGGCTCCGGCCGTCCCAGCCGTTGAACTCGCCGATGACACGCACCCCCCGGGCACTTGGTGCCCACACCGCGAAGCTGGTGCCGGTGACCGGGCCGCCCGGGGAGTCGTAGCGGCGTACGTGCGAGCCGAGGACCTGCCACAGCTGCTCGTGCCGGCCCTCGCCGATGAGATGGAGGTCGACCTGGCCGAGTGTGGGCAGGTAGCGGTAGGGATCGTCGTCGGGATGGACCTCACCGCCGTAGGTGATCTCCAGGCGGTAGTCGGTAACCGTGCCACCGGGCAGCCGTGCCTCCCACACGCCGTCGCGCAGGTGCGTGAGAACAATGCGTTGACCGTCGATGAGCGCGACGACGGCCTCGGCGCCCGGGCGTAACGCCCGCACCACGACGCCGCCGTCGACCAGGTGCATGCCGAGCAGTCCGTGTGGGTCGTGGTGGGCGCCGCCGACCAGCCGGTCGAGTTCCTCGGCGCTCGGGCCGGCGGCAATCACCGGCCCGAGCGCAGCAGGCCTCGGCGCCTTACGGCGGGGGTTGCGCCGCGGCGGCCCGGTCATCCGAGCGCCCCCACCAGCCGCTCGATGGAGCCCAGCGGGATGCGCACCCAGGTTGGCCGGTTGCGTGTTTCGTAGACCACTTCGTAGACCGCCTTGTCGAGCTCGAAGGCCAGCAGCAGAGCCGCCTCGTCGCGAGGGTCGGCGCCGACGGCACGGGCGTAGCCGTCGCAGAACGCGGCTCGATTTCGCTCTGCCCACTCGGCCGCGCGGTATGCCAGCTGCGGCTCGTCGCCGCGTTCGGCGAGCAGATGGCGGGCCGCGTAGTCGAAGGAGCGCAACATGCCGGCGACGTCGCGCAGCGGGCTCATCAGCGCACGCCGCTCCGCCAGCGGCCGGGCCGGTTCGCCCTCGAAGTCGAGCAGCACCCAGCCGTCCGCCGTCCGCAGCACCTGGCCGAGGTGGTAATCCCCGTGCACCCGCTGCACGGGCACCGGCCCGGTTCGGTCGGCGACGACGTCGTACGCCGTCCTGATGGCGTCCGCGTGCGGTGCGAGCTCCGGCACGATGGCCAGCGCCGTCTCGAGCCGTTCGTGCAGCTGATGGCCGGTCTGCCGCGACTCGGCCGGGCCGGCGGTCCGCGACTCGAGTACCTGGGCCAGCAGGGCGTGCACATAGCCGGTTGCCTCGCCGAGCCGGTCGGACTCGGCCGCGAAGTCGCCGCCCACCTCGTCGGCGTGCAGGTCGCCCTCGGCGAACAGATCCCGCACGCTGGTGGTGGCCATCGCCCAGCCGTCACTGGCCGACTTGAGGAACGGCTGGAGCAGACCGAGCGTGGTGACCTCGCCGTGTACGACGCCGTCGAACCAGGCCACCGGGCGGGCGACATGGATGCTGCCGGCGTCTGACAGCGCCTTGGTCACCTCGATGTCGGGGTTGGCCCCGGGCTGCAACCGCCGGAACAGCTTGAGGATGAACTCGTCCCCGAAGACCAGCGAGGTGTTGCTCTGCTCGACGGTCAGCACCCGGCTGGTCAGGCCCTGGTCCACCTCGTCGGCGTTGATGAAGGACAGTCCGTCGATGTCGTCGCCGGTGGCCAGGTGCTGCAGTAGTGCGCCGGCCGCTGCCTGATCGTGGACGGCGTCGTAGAGCACCGATCCGTCGTGGGCACCGATCACGGCGTGCTCGAGGCGCTGCTCGACCGGAACGGACGCCGCCCCGAGCAGCAGCTGGTAGTGGTCGCTGTCGCCGTCGATGAAGCTGACCTCGAGGACCAACAGCCGGACCTGCGGGTCGCCCTCGAGCAACGTCGCGCTGGAGACCACCGCGACGCGGCCCACGTCGCGGCCCTTGCCGCCGAACCAACGCTGTCGGGGGAGCCAGGCCATCAGCAGGTCTTCGACCGTCACCGCACCTCCCGGGGTTGCAGGGCGAACCAGATGAAGCCATGACCCGCGAGGGTCAGCAGGTAAGGCAACTCGCCGACCAGAGGGAAGTGCACGAGGCCAGTGAGCTCGACCGGCATGCAGCCCTGGTACTTCGACAAGTCCAGCTCGACCGGCTGCGGGAACCGGGACAGGTTGTTGACGCACAGGACCCGGTCGTCGCCGAACTCCCGGACGAAGGCGAGCACCGACGGATTGCTTGTGCCGAGCTCCTCGAAGCTGCCCATGCCGAAGACGGGGTGCTTTCGCCGCACGTCGAGCATCTTGCGAGTCCAGTTCAACAACGAACTGGACGAGCGCATCTGCGCATCGACGTTGAGCGCCTGGTAGCCGTAGACGGGGTCCAGGATCAGCGGGAGATAGAGTCGTTGCGGGTCCGCCGCCGAGAAACCTGCGTTGCGGTCGGGGTTCCACTGCATCGGCGTCCGTACGCCGTCGCGGTCGCCAAGATAGATGTTGTCGCCCATACCAATCTCGTCGCCGTAGTAGAGCACTGGCGAACCCGGCAGCGACAGCAGCAGACCGGTGAACAACTCGATCTGGTCGCGACTGTTCTCCAGCAGCGGCGCCAACCGGCGGGCGATGCCGACGTTGGACTTCATCCGCGGGTCTTTGGCGTACTCCGCGTACATGTAGTCGCGTTCCTCGTCGGTCACCATCTCGAGGGTCAACTCGTCGTGGTTACGCAGAAAGATCCCCCACTGGCAGCCGTCCGGGATGGCGGGCGTGTTGGCTAGGATCTCCGAGATCGGGTAGCGGGACTCACGGCGGACCGCCATGAACAGCCGCGGCATCAACGGGAAGTGGAAGGCCATCTGGCATTCGTCACCCCCTTTTTCGGGATCGCCGAAATACTCGACTACGTCCGCCGGCCACTGGTTGGCCTCGGCGAGCAGTATTCGGTCGGGGTAGAGCGCATCGATCTCCCGGCGCACCCGCTTGAGGTAGGCGTGGGTCTCGGGCAGGTTCTCCCCGTTGGTCCCCTCCCGCTCGAACAGGTAGGGCACCGCGTCGAGCCGGAATCCGTCGATGCCGAGGTCCATCCAGAACTTCAGCACCTCGATCATCGCGTCGGCGACGGCCGGGTTGTCGAAGTTGAGGTCGGGCTGATGGCTGAAGAACCGGTGCCAGTAATACTGCTGACGCACCGGGTCCCAGGTCCAGTTGGACTTCTCGGTGTCGACAAAAATGATCCGTGCCTCGCTGTACGGCTCATCGGTGTCGGACCAGACGTAGTAGTCCCCGTAGGGGCCGGTCGGATCGTCCCGGGACGCCTGGAACCACGGGTGCTGGTCGCTCGAGTGGTTCATGACGAGGTCGGCGATGATGCGCATGCCGCGCTTGTGGGCTTCGTCGACGAGCTGGACGAAGTCGCCCAGGTCGCCAAACTCCGGCAACACTTTCATGAAGTCGCTGATGTCGTAGCCGCCATCGCGCAGTGGCGACTCATAGATCGGCAGCAGCCAAACGCAGTCGATGCCCAGCCACTGCAAGTAGTCCAGTTTGCCCGTGAGGCCTCGGATGTCACCCGTGCCGTCACCGTTGCTGTCGGCGAAGCCGCGGATCAGGACTTCGTAGAAGACCGCGCGCTTGAACCACAGCGGGTCACGTGACTGCTCCAGACTGACCAGCTCGCCGTGCTCGTAGTCCTGCCCCGGCGAGGTCATCGGCCGACCACGAAGATGTGCGCGGGCTCGACGAACGGGTCGAGTCGCACGTAGTTGTCGGCACCCCAGGTGTAGTCGGCGCCGGTCACCTCGTCATGCACCAGGATGGTGTCCTCCCAGCCGCGCCCGAGCGCCGGCAGATCGATGTGCACGGTGGCCTCACGGGCGCCGTGCGGGTCGAGGTTGACGATGACCAGGACGCAGTCGTCCCCGGTCCGTTTGCTGAACGCCAGCAGGTCTTGGCTGTCGATATCGTGGAACGCGATGTTGTCGAGCCAGTGCAGGGCCGGGTGCTCGCGGCGCACCCGGTTGAGCATCGTCAGGTACGGCGCCAAGGTGTCGGTCCTGGTCCAGTCCCGCGGCCGCAGCTGATATTTCTCCGAATCCAGGTATTCCTCCGAACCGGGGCGCACGGCCACGTGTTCGAACAGCTCATAGCCCGCGTAGACCCCCCAGGAGGGGGCCAGCAGGGCAGCCAGCGCGGCCCGGATCTTGAACACCGGGGGACCGCCGTACTGCAGTGCCGTAGGCAGGATGTCGGGAGTGTTTACGAAGAAGTTCGGCCGCATGTACGTCGAGGCCGCAGCGAGCTCGAGGGCGTAGTCCTGAAGCTCCTGTTTGCCGACCCGCCAAGTGAAGTAGGTGTAGCTCTGGGTGAAGCCGACCCGGCCGAGCTCGTGCATCATCGCCGGTCGGGTGAAGGCCTCGGCGAGAAACAGCACATCGGGCTCGGTCCTTTTCACCGCTGCGATCAGCCACTGCCAGAAGTCCAGCGGCTTGGTGTGCGGATTGTCGACCCGGAAGATCCGCACCCCGTGCGAGGTCCAGTGCCGGACGACCCGCAGGACTTCGGCGTACAGCCCGGCCGGGTCGTTGTCGAAGTTCAGCGGGTAGATGTCCTGGTACTTCTTCGGCGGGTTCTCGGCGAAGGCGATTGTGCCGTCCGCCCTGGTGGTGAACCACTCCGGGTGCTCGGTGGCCCACGGGTGGTCCGGGGCGCACTGCAGGGCGAGGTCCAGCGCGACCTCCATGCCGAGTTCCCGGGTCCGCGCGACGAAGGCGTCGAAGTCCTCGATCGTGCCGAGTGCCGGGTGGACGGCGTCGTGGCCACCCTCGACCGAGCCGATCGCCCAGGGTGAGCCCGGGTCGTCCGGGCCAGGCGTCAGGGAGTTGTTCGGACCCTTGCGGTTGACCGCCCCGATGGGGTGGATCGGCGGCAGGTAGACGACGTCGAAGCCCATGTCGGCAATCGCGGGCAGGCGCTGCATCGCCGTCGCGAAGGTCCCTGATGTCGGGGGGGCGGTCGTCGCCCCTTCGCTGCGGGGAAACAACTCATACCAGCTGCCGTAGAGGGCGCGCACGCGGTCGACCCAGATGGCCCGAGTCTCCGACCGGGTCACCAGCTCACGGACCGGGAAGGGCTCGAGCAGCAGCCGGAGCGCCGGTTCGGTCGCGACGGCCATCCGCGCGGCCAGGGCAAGCGTCTCGTCGCGGAGCGCGGTGACGACCTCCTGGACCCGGGGCCGCAGCTCCCGCGGGACGCCCCTCACGGCCCGCTCGAACAGCAGCGCGCCCTCCTCGAGCATCACGTCGACGTCGACGCCGGCATCGACGTTCAACGGCGCGTCATGCCACCAGGTGCCGAGCGGATCGCTCCAGCCCTCGATCACAAAGGTCCAGCGGCCCTCGCAGTCGGTGACGACCGGGACAGACCACACGTCGTTATCGCCCGGCTGCATCCGTAACGGTGCCGCCTTGGCGCCGTCCGGGCGCTTGACCACGACGTTGGCACCGACCGCGTCGTGGCCCTCTCGGAAGACTACTGCCGACACCGGCAGCTGTTGCCCGATGACTGAGCGCGCAGGAACGCGACCGGACGAGACGGTCGGCCGGACGTCTGTGATCACGATTCTTCCCACCATTGACCCGACCGTACCCACGCCGGCGGCTCGCGAACGCCGGGGGTCCGCCGCCCGCACCGCCGGGGACTAGGTTCTGCGTCGTGAGAGCCCTCCGCAGATTCACCGTCCGCCTGGCCCTCCCCACTCCGCTCGCGCCGTTGGCGGAGCTGGTGATGAACCTGCGGTGGTCATGGCACCCGACGTCGCTGGACCTGTTCGCCTCGGTCGACCCGGTCACCTGGCACGAGGTCGGCCAGGACCCGGTGCGGTTGCTCGGCGAGGTCGCCCCCGAGCGGCTGGCCGAATTGGCCACCGACGCGGCCTTCCTGGCCCGGTTGCGCGACGCGCACGCCGATCTCCAAGACTACCTGACCGAGCCCAAGTGGTACCAGTCGTTGCCGGACGCACCGGCCTCGATCGGCTACTTCTCACCCGAATTCGGCATCACCGAGGTGCTCCCGCAGTACTCCGGCGGCCTCGGCATCCTGGCCGGCGACCATCTCAAGGCGGCGTCCGACCTCGGCGTGCCGATCCTCGGCGTCGGTCTGCTCTACCGGGCCGGCTACTTCAAACAGAGCCTCAATCTTGAGGGGTGGCAGCAGGAGCGCTATCCGCCGCTGGACCCACACGGGCTGCCACTGACCCTGCTCACCGGCAGCGACGGGACCCCGCTCAAAATTGCCGTCGGGTTGCCCGAGGGGCGCACCCTCGCCGCCCAAGTCTGGAAGGCCCAGGTCGGCCGGGTCCCGCTGCTGCTGCTCGACAGCGACATCGAGGACAACTTGCCGGCCGAGCGCCAGGTCACCGACCGGCTCTACGGCGGCGGGTCGGACCACCGCCTGCACCAGGAGATGTTGCTCGGCATCGGCGGCGTCCGGGCCATCCGGGCCTACACCGCGCTGACCGGCGACCCGGCGCCGGAGGTGTTCCACACCAACGAGGGGCATGCCGGGTTCCTCGGCCTGGAGCGGGTCCGCGAGCTCGTCGGTCAGGGCCTGTCCTTCGACGAGGCGCGCGAGGCCGTGCGCGCCGGCACGGTGTTCACCACCCACACCCCGGTCCCGGCCGGCATCGACCGCTTCCCGCGCGAACTGGTGGCGCGCTACTTCGCCGACTTCGGCGGGCTGGCAGTGGACCGCATTCTGGAGCTCGGCGCGGAGCAGGACGGCTCGGTGTTCAACATGGCCCACATGGGCCTGCGAATGGCCCAGCGACGCAATGGTGTGGCCAAGCTGCATGGCATTGTCAGCCGCGGGATGTTCGCCGGGCTGTGGCCGGGGTTCGACACCGCTGAGGTGCCGATCAGCTCGGTGACCAACGGGGTGCACGCCCCGACCTGGGTCGCCCGCGAGGTGATGGAGCTGGCCGCCCGCGAGGCGAGCCCGCTTTTGAACACCGACGCCAAGGGTTGGGAGGGGATCGCCCAGGTCGCCGACACCAGCATCTGGGCGGTCCGCCGGGTGCTGCGCGAACGCCTGGTCCAGGAGGTCCGCCAGCGGCTGCGCCAGTCCTGGCTGCAGCGGGGCGCCACCGAGGCCGAGCTCGGGTGGACCGCCTCGGTGTTCGACCCCGACGTGCTGACGATCGGCTTCGCGCGCCGGGTCCCGTCGTACAAGCGGTTGACGCTGATGATGCGTGACCCCGATCGGCTGACCGCGCTGCTGCTCGACCCGGAGCGGCCGATCCAGCTGGTCATTGCCGGCAAGTCCCATCCGGCCGATGACGGCGGCAAGCAGCTGATCCAGCAGATCGTGCGGTTCGCCGACGGCCGCGACGTGCGGCACCGGATCGTGTTCCTGCCCGACTACGACATCGGCATGGCCCGCTACCTCTACGGCGGCTGCGATGTCTGGCTGAACAACCCGCTGCGCCCGCTCGAGGCCTGTGGCACGAGCGGGATGAAGAGCGCTCTGAACGGCGGCCTCAACTTGTCGATCCTGGACGGCTGGTGGGATGAGATGTACGACGGGGAGAACGGCTGGGCGATCCCGACCGCGGACGGCGTCGAGGACCCCAGCCGGCGTGACGATCTGGAGGCGACGGCGTTCTACGAGCTGGTCGAGAAGCAGGTCCGGACCCGGTTCTACGACGTCGACGCGGACGGTGTGCCGCAGCGCTGGGTCGACATGGTCCGGCACACCCTGCAAACCCTCGGCCCGAAGGTCCTGGCCAGCCGGATGGTCCGCGACTACGTGCACGAGCTCTACGCGCCGGCCGCGAACGCATCGAGAGCCCTCGCGGAGCAGGGGTTCACCCCAGCCAAACAGCTCGCGGCCTGGCGTGCGGAGGTCACCTCGAGGTGGCCGGGCGTCCGCGTCCTGAGCGTCGATGCCAGCGGCATGGACGACGCCCCACAGGTCGGCGCGATGATGACGGTGCTGGCCACCGTCGACCTCGCCGGGCTGCGATCTGACGACGTCAGCGTCGAGGCGGTCTACGGACGCGTCGACGAGCACGACGACCTGCACCGCCCGACCTGTGTGCCACTGCGGCAGATCGGCACCGGCGACGACGGCCTCCCGCGGTTCGAGGGACAGGTGCCGCTCGAGCGGGCCGGCTCGTTCGGCTACACCGTGCGGGTCCTGCCGCACTCAGCGCTGTTGCCCGGCGACGCCGATCTCGGGCTGCTTGCCCAGGCCTGAGTCCATGTGGTTCTCCGTCACCGCAATCGTCGGCAGCTGACTGCCGTGCGGGTGTTGCTCGTGGACGACGACCCCCTCGTCATCAGGATCCTGCGCTCGCTGCTGAGCCGGGAGGGGTGGGAGGTGCTGACGGCAGGTTCGCTGGCCGAGGCGCGACCGCTGCTCGACGGGGTCGACGCGATCATCGTCGACGGGCAGCTGCCGGACGGGCACGGCCTGGAGCTCCTGCAGGAGCCGGTCGTGCAGCAGCAGCAGCCACGGGTGGTCCTGCACACCGGCACCCTGCCCAGCCAGCCGGTCGGCGTCCCGGTGGTACTCAAAGGCGACGGCGCCGAGGCGATCATGGCGGCGCTAGGTCGCTGACTCGAAGCCGCTGCGGGTCATCACACCCCATTCGGAGCGACCGCGCAGGAAGCCGACGATGCCCTTCAGCCGCCAGTAGACGGTCAGCTGGCGATAGCCGAGTGGTTCCACGATCGACCACAGAGCCAGTCGACACAGGTCGCCGCGCGACGGCGGCGGCTGCGAGGTGCAGGTGTTCAGCAGCACCGCGAGCAGTGAGAGTAGGACGGCAAAGCAGTAGGCGAGCACGAAGATCGCGACCGCGAACGGCACGTCGATGGCCCCGATGGCGACGATGAGGACGCAGATGGCCAGGCCGACGGCCTCGATGACCGGGGCCAACAACTCGACCATGAGGAAATACGGGTAGACCACCATTCCGAGGACCCCGTCGCGGGGGTTGAAGATCGACCCGCGGTAGTCCCAGAGCACTTGGGACAGCCCCCGGTGCCAGCGGTCTCGCTGCCTGCCGAGGACCTTCACCGAGTCCGGCACCTCGGTCCAGGCAACCGGGTCCGGCACGAAGTGCACCCGGGACGGCACGCCGTCGCGCCCCCGGCGGCGCAGCCGAGCGACGAGCTCCATGTCCTCGCCCACCGAACCGTGCAGATAGCCGCCGGTCGACAACACATCCTCGCGGCGGAACAGCCCGAAGGCGCCGGAGATGATCAGGTTGCCGCCGAGCCGGTTCCAACCGAGCCGGCCGAACAGGAAGGCCCGCACGTACTCCACCGACTGCACGCCCGCGAGCCAGGTGCTGGGGGTGCGCACGTTGGTCACCCGGCCCAGCCGCACCTCACTGCCGTTGGCCACCCGGATGGTGCCGCCGGCCGCCACACAGTCGTCGGTGTCCAGGAAGGGCCGGACCATCCGAAGTAGGGCGTCCGGCTCGACCAGGGTGTCGGCGTCGATGGCGCACACCAGGTCCCCCGTCCCAACGCAGAGCCCGGTGTTCAACGCGTCCGCCTTGCCGCCGTTCTCCTTATCGACGACCACCAGGGCAGGTGTTGTCCGTGAGCGCAGGACCGCCCGGACCGTGGCGATCGGCAGCACCTGGCGGAACGTCTGCGGGACCGCCACCAGGTCGAACGCCTCGATCAGGACGCGCATCGTGTCGTCTGAGGAGCCGTCGTTGATGACGACCACCTCGAGCTGCGGATACATCAGCGTCAACAGGGCCGTGACGCTTGCCACGGCGGTCGCCTCTTCGTTGTACGCCGGGGCGAGCACGCTCACCCGGGGCAGCACCGTGGAGGACAGCAGTCGTTGACGCAGTGCGAACCGGGTGGCCCGCCGGTGCTCGCGCAAATCCAGCCCCGCCGCCACCAGCAGGGTCAGCTGCAGCAGGCTGACGAGCATGACGTAGGTCAGCAGGAGCACGTTGAAGGCGCGCACCGCGCCCAACACGGTCAGGGTCATACGTGGACGGGTTGCCTAGCCGGCCGCGTGTCCACCGGTTCGACGATCGGCCCGGGGCCCGCCTGCTCGGGTCCTGCCGGGGGCAGACCGAGGGCGACCCGGGCCGCGTCGGCAGCGAAGCGGTCGGGTCCGCGCATCGCGTGCTGCAGGAGCAGCCGGCCGGCCCCGCCCAGACGGGACAGCGCCGCGGCCGCCGCCGCTCGCACGCCGTGGTCGCGGTCGGAGAGCGCACCCGCCAACCGACCGGCGAGCGACCTGGCGCCGAGCCGGCCGAGGGCGGCGACGGCCTCGGCCCGGACCCGGCCGTCGGGGTCGGACAGCGCCGGGACGAAGGCCTGCACCCGCTCGCCGAGGACCGCCAGGGTGCGGACAGTGGCAGCGCGTACATCGGGACGCGCATCGGTCAGGAACGGGCGGGCGGCCGGCAGCAGCGACTCTTCAGCGGCCGCCGCGCAGGCCCGCAGGATCAGCAGCAGCGTCCTGGTCTGGTCCGAGGGCAAGGTGCGCGCGCGAAGGGGCCGGGGCAGCGTGCCGGCCGACCCGGCGCGACCGGATGGCACATTGACCACCACCAGGCCAGGCGCGACCCGCTCGGTGTGCGCTGCGCCGGTCTCGGACGGTTCCCTTGTCTGGGCTGCCAGTGCGGCCCGGGTCGCGGCGCTGTCGTGCTGTGCGGCCAGGCTGTCCTGCTCCGGCAGCTCTTCCGGGGCGAGCACCGGCGTGCCGCACAGCGCGTCGTTCAGGGCCTGGGTGCTGCCTGCGGCGCGGCGCGTCAGGGCGTCGAGGGACGCGTGCCTGACAGCGGGGGTCGGATCGTCCAGCAGACAGACCAGCCGCCTGAGCAGCCGCGGATCGGTCCGGCCACCCGCCAGGCTGGCTGCGAGCGTCCGGACCCGGGGGTCATCATCGGCCAGGCGCGCCCGGATCACGACGTCGCCGGCACCCAGCGGGTGCAGGATCCGCAGACCTCGCGCCCGGCGTACCCACCGCCGGCTGCGCAGGTCGCGCAGGCCCTGCTGCCTGACCTCGCCAACCCACGGCACCTGCTCACGCAGGCTGCTGCCGTCGAGGCGATCCGCCAGCTCCAGCACGATCGAGCGCCGTACCCGGCTGGATCGGGGTCGGGCCAGGGGTCCGTTCGATCGTGCTGCGAGCAGGCCGACGACGACCCGCCGTCGGCGGACCCGGATGTCCCGGACGGTCAGGCAGGTGCACAGGGTGGCGAGCGACAGGGCAGCCATGACGGATGCCCCGACGATCAGCAGCCCGAGCACGTCAGGTCCGGCCGGGCAGCTGCTTCACGCGGGCCAGCAGGACCGGGAGGGAGACGGGCTTCGTGACGTGGTCACTGGCGCCGAGCTCCAGGGTGCCCAGCACGTCTTGCTCGCTGCCGCGAGCGGAGAGCACGACGACGCGGGTGTGCTTCAAGAGCCCCCGGTCACGTAGGTTTCGAAGGACCGAAAAGCCGTCCAGGCCTGGCAGGTCAATGTCGAGCAGGATGAGTTCCGGCAGGTCGTCGGCCGACAGCCGCTCGACGGCGGCGAGCCCGTCGGACACGTGCGTCACCTCGCAGCCGCTCTCGAGCAGAGCGCGGGTCAGCAGGGACACCATCAACTCGTCGTCCTCGACGATCAGCACCCGGGTGCCGGGCCGGGTGATCCGAGGCACCGGCTCCTCGGTGACCGGTTCGGCGGCCGTCGTGATCGCGTCGCGGATGCCGAGGGCCAACTCGGCGAGCAATGCACCGGTATCGGCCGCCATCGGCTCCTGCAGCAGCAGCTCGGACGCCTCGCGGGCGAGCGCCGAGCCCCGCTTGACCCCGAACGTGCCCAACGAGATCAGCTGATGGGCCGTCGTACGGGCGGCCGCCAGGGCCGCCTGCTCCAGTGCGCCGCTCATGAGCAACTCGATGGCAGCCAGCTCGAGGACGTCGACCCGGTCGAGCAGGGTCTGGCGCGAGAGCCGGAGCAGCCGGTCGATGGTCGTGCGGCGGTTCTCGGTCGTCACCCCTGGTGTCTCGACCGTGTACGTACCGCCTTGAGCAGCAGCAGCGACCGGTTTGTCATCATGACGGCGGCACCGGCGGCGAGCGTGCCGCCGGTTGGGGCGCCTGCAGTGTCGAGTATCAGCTCGTAGGCCGTCGCCCACGGCTCCCCGGGCAGGGTGAGGGGCAGCTCCTGGGCGCCGGCATGCAGCACGAGCAGGAAGCTCTCGTCGAGGATCGGCTCCCCGTGGGGTCCCCGCGAGCGGATGCCGCCGCCGTTGAGAAACATTGCCAGCGTCTGGCTGGCCGGGTCGAACCAGTGGGTATCGTCGAGCTCATGGCCGTCCGGCCCGAACCAGGCGAGGTCCTTGACGCCGTCGGCGTCGACGGACAGGCCCGAGAAGAACGCTTTCTGCCGAAAGACCGGGTGGCGCTTGCGCAGCTGCACCAGCTGGGTGACCAGATCGCGCACCGCGACCGCCTCGTCATCCAGCGCCCAGTCGAGGTAGGACAGCGTCCCGTCCTGGCAGTAAGCGTTATTGTTGCCGTGTTGTGTACGGCGTACCTCATCGCCCATCGACAGCATTGGGACGCCCGTCGACAGCAGCAACGTCGCGAGCAGGTTGCGGGCCTGCCGGTGGCGCAGCGTCTGGACGGCGGGGTCATCGGTCTCGCCCTCTGTCCCGCAATTCCACGATCGGTTGTCGGCCTCCCCGTCGCGGCCGAGCTCGCCGTTGGCGTCGTTACGTTTGTGCTCGTAGGTCGTCAGGTCGCGCAGCGTGAAGCCGTCGTGCGCCGTCACGAAGTTGATCGATGCGTAGGGCCGGCGGCCGTCGTCCTGATAGAGGTCACTGGAGCCGGACAGGCGGTAGGCCAACTCGCGGACGCCTTGCTGTTGACCGCGCCAGACGTCGCGGACCGTGTCGCGGTACTTGCCGTTCCACTCGGTCCACAGCGGTGGGAACTCACCGACCTGGTAGCCGCCCTCGCCGACGTCCCACGGCTCGGCTACCAGCTTGACCTGCGACACGACGGGGTCTTGCTGGATCACGTCGAAGAAGGCCGACAGCTTGTCGACGTCGTGGAAGGACCGGGCCAGCGCCGAGGCGAGATCGAAGCGGAACCCGTCGACGTGCATCTCGGTCACCCAGTAGCGCAGCGAGTCCATGATGAGCTGCAGGACGTGCGGGGAGCGCACGTCCAGGGTGTTGCCGCAGCCGGTGTAGTCGCGGTAGCGGTCCCGCTGGCTGTCCTCGGTGCGGTAGTAGGACAGGTTGTCGATCCCGCGGAACGACAGGGTCGGGCCGGTCTCGTCACCCTCCGCCGTGTGGTTGTAAACGACGTCGAGCAGCACCTCGATGCCGGCCGCGTGCAGCGCCCGAACCATCGCTTTGAACTCCCGCACCTGCTCCCCCCGGGAGCCGCTGGCGGCATACCCGGCGTGCGGGGCAAAGTAGCCGACCGAGTTGTAGCCCCAATAGTTCGTCAGCCCCTTGCGCAGTAGGTGCGGCTCGGAGACGAAGTGGTGCACCGGCATCAGCTCGACCGCGGTCACCCCGAGGCCGATGAGGTGCTCGATCGCGGCAGGGTGGGCCAGCCCGGCGTAGGTCCCACGCAGCGCCGGTGGGATGTCCGGGTGCAGTGCGGTGAACCCCTTGACGTGCAGCTCGTAAATGACTGTGTCGGACCAGGCGTGGTGCGGCCGGTGGTGGTCGGTGCCCCAGGGGAAGACGTCGTGCACCACGACGGACTTCGGGACGTACGCCGCGCTGTCGCGGTGCTCCTGCTGGAAGTCTTTGCCCGGCACCGAGCCGAAGACCGCCTCATCGAGGGTGAACGCGCCTTCGATGGCGCGTGCGTAGGGGTCGATGAGCAGCTTGCCGGGGTTGTAGCGCAGGCCTTGGGCCGGGTCGAAGGGCCCGTCCACCCGGAAGCCATATCGCTGACCGGGTCCGACCTGCGGCAGATAGCCGTGCCAGACGTGGTAGGTCGACTCTTCGAGCGGGATGCGGGTCTCGACGCCGACGTCATCGAACAGGCAGACGTCGACGGCCTCGGCCCCCTGGCTGAACAGCGCCATGTTGGTGCCCTCGCCGTCCCAGGTCGCGCCGAGCGGGGCTGGCCGGCCGGGCCAGGGGCGGGTCACGCCCGGAAGGTGCCGGCCGCCGGCTGCTCGACCCCCGGTGGCTGGTGGCCCGGGCCACCGGCATGCAGGGCAGCGTGCCGGTCGGCCAATGCCTCGTGCTCAAGGCCCAGCTGCGGTTCGGCATGGGCCAGCACGAGATGGCCGAGCGCCTTCTCGTGATCGGCGAGCAGGTCGGCCCAGCCGTCGACGAGTTCGGCCGCCGCGACCAGCGCCTCCAACCGGACCCGCAGCGGGAGCAGCAGCAGGGCCCGCTCCAGCTCGGCCACCAGCTCGGCCGGCAGCGCGCTGCGCGGCCCGGCGTCGGGCGTCGGGTCCGGTAGCCGGTCGAGCTCGAGCAACTCGTCTTCGTCCTCCTCGTCGTCGTCGAGCTCTGGTTCGTCGTCTTCGTAGCCGGCTTCGGCATCGTCGAGGGACAACCCGGCCTCGGCCGCCCACCGGCCCTCCTCGGCCAGGTCGATCTCGTCGGGCAAGGCGGTGAAGAAGGCGTCCTGCCAGCCCTCGATCAGCTCGGCGGCCGCCTCGCAGCGCTCCAGCGCGCCACCCAGATCCCCCTCGACCGGGAGCAGCAGGCCGCGCTGCAAGACGGCAGCGGCATCGCCTGGGAGATCGAGCAGCGGGTCGGCGGAGCAGACGGTGTGCACGACACCGCGGGAGTCACGGAACATGGCCGAAGACTAGGGTGCGGCGACGTCAACGAGGAGGCAGCAGTGGGCGAGTTCGTGCGGCTCGAGGTTGACGGTGCGGTCGGGACGATCCGGCTGGACCGCCCGAAGATGAATGCTCTCGACGCCCAGATGCAGGACGAGATCCGGCGCTGCGCATTGGAGGCCGGCGAGCGTGACGACGTACGTGCTGTCGTCATCTACGGCGGCGAGCGGGTCTTCGCTGCCGGCGCCGACATCAAAGAAATGAAGGACAAGTCGTTGGTCGACATGCTCGTGGCCGCCGACCGCCTGCAGGAGTGCTTCAAGACCGTCGCGCATGTCCCCAAGCCGGTCATCGCGGCCATCACCGGCTTCGCCCTCGGCGGTGGCTGCGAGCTGGCGATGTGCGCGGACTTCCGGGTCGTCGCCGACAATGCCAAACTGGGGCAGCCCGAGGTCCTGTTGGGGATCATCCCGGGCGCCGGCGGCACCCAGCGGCTGTCCCGCCTCGTCGGTCCGGCCAAGGCCAAGGACCTGTGCTTCACCGGCCGGTTCGTCGATGCCGAGGAGGCCCTGCGGATCGGTCTGGCCGATGTCGTGGTGCCAGCCAGCGAGGTCTACCGCACTGCGATGGCGATGGCCGGTCGTTACGCGGGTGGGCCGGCGATCGCCATCCGCGCCGCCAAGAAGGCGATCGACGAGGGCCTTGAGATGGACCTGGACGCTGGGCTACGCCTCGAGTCCACCTTGTTCGCCGGACTGTTCGCCACCGACGACCAATCGATCGGCATGGCCAGCTTCGTCGAGAACGGCCCCGGGAAGGCCGTCTTCACCGGCCGCTGACCCGGCCCCGCGCCGGCGAGGCACCGAGGTGCGGCCTCTTCGCAAAGATCATCCAGGTGCATTGGCGGTGGCGGCGCGGGCTCGTGATGGGCGCCGACCTGACGCAGCGACGACACCAGCAGCGAAGTGGAGCCGCTGATGTCCCGCTCCAAGCGCGGTCGCCCGCGCCGGCGGCTTGCTCAGTGCCCCGTCGTCGCTGCTGTGGTCGCGGGGGTCCGTGAGCGGGGGGATGGGCCGCCTCACCCCCACCCTGCGGTGCACCGGTGCGCCGGCTGGCTAGCCTCACCAAGCGATCCCGAGTTGCACCCCGGCAACGTGGCCGGGACCCTCAGAGCACTCTCTAGGCGGACAATTCCGCGAACCCATACCGAGGAGGTCGGCG
>JAYUMN010000053.1:0-2791 GCA_043762595.1 Frankiales bacterium | reverse complement strand
GGCGAGATCCCCGACGGGCCGGGCTTCTGGTACCCGCCGACCGTGCTCGCCCCGGTCGACCCCGCGGACCGCGCGGTCACCGAGGAGATCTTCGGTCCGGTGGTCGCGGTGCTGCCCTTCGACGACGAAGCGGCAGCCGTGCAACTGGCCAATGAGGGCAGCTTCGGGTTGTCCGGCTCGATCTGGACCCGCGACCTTGGTCGTGCGCTGCGCGTCTCCCGGGGTATCGAGGCCGGCAACCTGTCGGTCAACAGCCATTCCTCGGTGCGCTACTCCACCCCCTTCGGGGGCTTCAAGCAATCGGGGCTCGGCCGTGAGCTCGGGCCGGATGCGCTCGGTTCCTTCACCGACGTCAAGAATGTCTTTCTCGCGACGGAAGGATGAGCGTGGACGCATCGGTCAGCAAGGACGTCGTCCGGCGGTTGGTCGACCGGGTCGCGGTGGTGACCGGCGGCGCCAGCGGCATCGGGCTCGCCACCGCACGACGGTTCGCAGCCGAGGGCGCGCACGTCGTCGTCGCCGACGTCGACCCAGCTGCTGGACAAGCGGCAGCTGAGCAGGTCCAGGGACTGTTCGTCCAGGTCGACGTGACCTCGCCCGAGCAGGTCGACGCGCTGTTCGAGACGACCGTCTCGACGTACGGCGGCCTGGACATCGCCTTCAACAACGCAGGCATCTCACCGCCGGACGACGATTCAATTCTCACCACCGGACTCGACGCTTGGCGTCGGGTGCAGGAGGTGAACCTCACGTCGGTCTTCCTGTGTTGCAAGGCAGCGATCCCGCACATGCAGGCCCGCGGCCGTGGGTCCATCATCAATACTGCCTCATTCGTGGCCCGGTTAGGGGCGGCGACCTCGCAGATCTCCTACACCGCGTCCAAGGGCGGCGTGCTGGCGATGTCACGCGAGCTGGGGGTGCAGTTCGCCCGGCAGCACATCCGGGTCAATGCACTCTCACCGGGGCCGGTCAACACCCCGCTGCTGCAGGAGTTGTTCGCGAGCGACCCCGACCGGGCCGCCCGCCGGCTCGTGCACATCCCGATGGGCCGCTTCGCTGAGGCTGACGAGATCGCCGCGGCCGTCGCATTTCTCGCCTCGGACGATGCCTCGTTCATCACCGCATCGGAGTTCCTCGTGGACGGCGGGATCTGCGGGGCCTACGTCACGCCGCTGTGAGATCGGTCGGTGGCCGCCAGACAGCCCGCCCGGTCGACCCTGCGGAGGTGGCCTTCCGGGCGATCCGCAGCGGCAACGCCTTTGAGGAATGCGTCGAGCGGGTGTTGTCCGCCGTCAAGCTCGGCTTGATCTGTCCCGGTCAGCGGCTGCCCGCGGAGCGCGACCTGGCGGGTCGGCTCGGGGTCAGCCGGGTCACGCTGCGGGACGCGTTGCGCTCGCTGGCCGACGCCGGATGGCTCGAGATCCGCCGCGGCCGGCACGGCGGGGCGTTCGTGCTCGACCGGGCCACCACGCGTCCGCAGCTCAGGCCGGTCCCACACCGGTCGTGCGAGTCAATTGAGGACACGCTCGTGCTTCGCCAGGTGCTTGAGCTGGGGGCGGTCGAGGTGGCCGCGTCGTTCGCGGTCCGTCCCGAGGCGTACGGCGCACTGGTGGCCGCCCTCGAGGACTGCCGGACAGCAGCCCCCAACCGGTACCGGACCGCCGACAGCAGGCTGCACCTGGCGGTCACCGAGTTGACCGGCTCGCCGTCGCTGGCGGCAGCGGCGGCCGACGTACGGATGCGGGTCAACGACCTGCTCGACGCAATCCCACTGCTCGAGCGCAACATCGCCCACAGCAACGACCAGCACGACCGGATCGTGCGGGCCATCCGCCGCCGACAACCCGCCGCGGCCCGGGCGGCGATGGAAGAGCACCTGGCCGGCACCGCCGCCCTGCTGCGCGCGTTCC
This sequence comes from Frankiales bacterium, assembly GCA_043762595.1. Classification (GTDB taxonomy): domain Bacteria; phylum Actinomycetota; class Actinomycetes; order Mycobacteriales; family SCTD01; genus JAYSQK01. The sequence continues at coordinate 881 of JAYUMN010000053.1, read as the reverse complement.
TGTCCTGACCGGCACGTTGCAGTCGCGATGCACGGGTGGCCATACTCGCGGAGCCGGCACCGGACCGGCCTGAAGGAGGGACCATCGTGAGGTTCGCCGTGCTTGGGCCCGGCGGTGTCGGCGGATTGCTCGCCGCGCTGCTCGCCGGTGCCGGTCACGAAGTCGTCTGCCTCGCCGGCGGTGCCACGACAGCGGCCATCCGCGCGAACGGCGTACAGCTGGAGAGCGCCCGGTTTGGTTCCCGCGTCGAATGGGTGGCCGCGCAGGAGCGGCTCGACCGGCCGGTCGACGTCTGCTTCGTGACGGTGAAGGCGACCCAGCTCGATGCCGCCCTGCAGCGGATGCCGGCGGACCTGCTCGCCGGTGCACTGCTCGTCCCGCTGCTGAACGGCGTCGAGCACCTCATGGCGCTGCGACGTGGCTACCCGTCCGCAACCGTGGTGGGAGCGTCGATCCGGGTTGAATCCACCCGCACCGGCCCCGGCCAGGTGCGCCAGGACAGTCCGTTCGCGGCGGTGGAATTGTGCCAGGCGCCGGGCGTGGATGGACTGGCCGAGGTGCTCGGGGAGGCTGGGCTCGACGTCCGGGTCCGTACCGACGAGGTCGGGGTCCTGTGGGACAAGCTGGCGTTCCTGGCCCCGCTGGCCCTGCTCACCACGCACGCCCGGCAGCCGGTGGGATACATCCGCGAGCAGCGCCGCAAACAACTCATCGCGGTCATCGCGGAAGTCGCCGCGGTAGCCCGGGAGGAGGGTGCGTCCGGCGACGAGCGCACAGTGCTGGCGGCCTTCGACGCGCTGCCAGCAACGATGCGTTCGTCGATGCAGCGGGACGCCGACGCCGGCCGGCCACTGGAGCTGGACGCCCTCGGCGGTGCTGTG
>JAYUMN010000052.1:0-5255 GCA_043762595.1 Frankiales bacterium | reverse complement strand
CGGTGAGATCGGCCAGGTCGAGATCGCCGATGAGCACCGAGACGTCGAGCCCGTTGTCATGACGGCAGGTCGATACGGCGTGCTCGACGCGCTCCTGCTGCCGCGGGGTCAGCCCAGCCTCCGGGCCGGCGGCGCTGCTACCAGCTGCCACTTGCGCCGCCCCTCACGACGGCGCCGAGGTCGGCATCCTGCACCGCAGTCACCGGGTCGTGCGGGCCAGCGAACCACACCGGCGAAGCAGACCAGCCACGATTGGGGCGATAGCGACCGGTGCGGACAAGCCCCGGTAGCCACACCAGCGCTGCGGTGCCGAGCAAGATGACCGCCGGGATGGCGACGTACAGCACGATCGTCGTCCCGATGCCGAGCCCAGGGCCCGGGTGCGCACCCTCGGTGGGGCCGAGCGGGTTCGCGGCCAGCGCCGGCCCTGCGGCGGCAAGCACCGCCGCGAATGCCCCGGCGCAGCAGACGGCGGCGCGGGCGGTGGCGCGGCTCACAGCTCCCTCGTCGGTCGGTGCTTCAGTGTGAACAACACCGTAGCGAACACCTCAGCCGACCTCGCGGAGCAGGGCGGTGAGCCGGCGCACGCCGGGGTGCGCGAGCAACGCCTCGACGGTGAGTGGGCGTCCGTCCGCGTCCGCGACGGGCAGCCGCCAGTTCGGATAGGCATCGACCGTGCCGGGCAGGTTGGGCTGCCTGGTGTCGCCGACCGCGTCGCCGTACGCCGCGAGCACGATCCGGCACGGCGAGGCCACCAACGCGGCATGCAGGGCAAGCGCAACGTCGCCGTCGCACCGGTCGAGCAGCCCGGTCCGGGTCAGCATTGCCAGCAGCGCGTCGCGGCCCTGGTCGACCCGGGCCTGTTCGACCTCGCGGGAGTGCCCCAGTTGGCCCAGCTCGTGCCGGACCCGGATGTGCTCGTCGGCAAGAAACCCAGCTGCGGTCGGCAGATCGTGCGTCGTCACGGTGGCGAGCGCATCCCTGCGCCAGTCGACCGGGTCGAGGTAGCCGCCGTCGTCATCGGTCTGGAACCACAGCACGTCGCTGCCCAACACCCCGGTTGCGGCCAGGCTGCTGCGCACCCTCGGCTCGACGGTGCCGAGGTCCTCGCCAACGACCACCGCTCCCGCCCGGGTTGCTTCGAGGGCGAGCACGCCAAGCATCGCGTCGGCGTCGTAGGACACGTAGGTGCCGTCAGCGGCGCTGGCCCCAGCCGGCACCCACCACAGCCGAAACAGTCCCATCGCATGATCGATCCGCAGCCCACCGGCGTGCCGCAGGACCCCCTGGACCATCGATCGGTACGGCGCGTAGCCGGCCTCGGCGAGTCGGTCGGGCCGCCACGGGGGCAGGCCCCAGTCCTGGCCCTGCTGGTTGAACGAGTCCGGTGGGGCGCCGACGGTGGTGGCCAGCGCCAGGGCGTCCTGCAGCGCCCAGGCGTCCGCGCCGCCGGCGTCAACGCCGACCGCGAGGTCGTGCACCATTCCGACGGCCAAGTGCTCCCCGACGCCGGCCAGCTGCTCGTCAACGAGCAGCTGCACCCAGCACCAGAACGCCGCCCGGTCGCGGTGCGCGATTCGCGCCCCGGCGATACCCGGAGCATCGGGCCGGCGCAGCTGCTCGGGCCAGTCCTGCCAGGGCACACCGTGCACCTCGGCCAGCGCGCAGAACAGCGCGAAGTCCTCGAGCGTCGCCCCGCGCTCGGCCCGGAACGCCGCGAGGGCGCCGGCCCGGTGCAACGGCCAGAGCAGCTCGAGCGCGCTGATCTTTGCTCTGAAGGCCGGGTCGCGCAGGACCCGGTCCGGGTCGGTCGGAGGCCGCAAAGCGGCGATCGCAGCCCGTACGGCGTGGCTCGCAACCGCGTGCTCGGGGACGTCCTCGATCCGCAGCCAGACCGGTGACCGGAACGTCCGCGAGCTCGGTGAGTAGGGCGACGGGTTGAGCGGGAGCACCGGCGTCTCGGCGTGCAGCGGGTTGACCAGGACCGCCCCGGCGCCGTCCCGGCCGGCCGCCTCGACGACGGTCCGCAGGTCGGCGTAATCCCCGACCCCCCACGAGTCCGCGCTGCGCAGGGAGTACAGCTGCACCATCCAGCCCCAGCTCCGGCCGGTGGGTACGGCAATCCTGGCCGGGGCGACCACCAACGTGGTCTCGTCGCTCTCGGTACCGGCCCGGGCCCGCAGCGTGTGCCAGCCCAGCGGCAGGTCAGGCAGCGCGAAGGCAAGACGGACCCGGCCGTCGCGCCGGTCCCCGGCGACCGGGGGCTGCCGCACCCGGACGACGGTGCCGTCCTCGGTCAGCACGTCGAGCTGCACGTCGATGTCGGCGGGCGCGTGGACCGCGACAGGCGCCCGGCCGGTGCGCACGACCACCGAGCGGGGCAGCAGCCGGCGCCATGGGGCGGCCGCGACCTCGGCCAGGGCGGCGGCCACTGCCTGGTCGGTCGAGGCGTCGACATCAAGGGCGGCGAGGGCGGCGACAACGGCGGCCGGGGCCACCTGGACGACCCGGCCAGACCAGTCGGCGTAGCTGGTCGCGACGCCGTGCGCGGCGGCGAGGTCAGCCAGGTTCACCACAGGGCGGGGTGCCGATCCCGCCACGGACGGGCCTGCTCGAGCTGCGCCGACAGCCGGATCAGGGTCGCCTCGTCGGCCGGCCGGCCCACCAGCATGACCCCGATCGGCAACCCGTCCGGCGACCAGTGCAGCGGCACGTTGACCGCCGGCTGGCCGGTCATGTTGAACAGCGCGGTGAACGGCGTCCACCGCTTCATCCGCTCGAACTCCTGCGCCGGGTCGCCGGTCTCGGTGAACCACCCCACCGGTGCGGGTGGCTGGGCCAGCGTGGGCAGCAGTAGGACGTCGTACGCCGCGGTGGCCAGCAAGCCGAACCGGGTGGCGAGCTGCAGCCGGCTGATGGCACCGGTGTAGTCGGTGCCGCTCATCGCCCGGCCGCGCTCGCGCAGGTGCCGGGTCAGCGGCAGCAGCAGCTCCTCACGGGCGGGATCGACCGGGACACCGGCGGCGGTGACGCACCACAGGATCTCGAAGTCGGGGGCGAGTTCCGGGCCGTAGGGCGGCGTGATGTCGACCACCTCGTGCCCCAGCTCGGCGAGCAGCGCGCCGGCCGCGTCGTAGGCCTCGACGACGTGCGGGTGCACCTCGGCGGTCGCGATCACCGGATCGCGGGTGCGGCCGATGCGCAGCCGGCCTGGTGTCTCGTCGGCGCACGACAGGTAGCTCTGGCCGGGTGGCGGCGCCCAGTGCGGGTCGCCGAGCGTCATCCCCTGCATGGCGTCGAGCATGGCCGCGGCGTCGCGGACCGTACGGGCCAGCGGGCCGTCCCAGGACAACCCATTGACGTCGCCCTGCACGGGGCCGCGGCTGATCCGGCCGCGGGAGACCTTGATCCCGAACAGCCCACAGACACTCGACGGGATCCGGACCGAGCCGCCACCGTCGCTCCCCTGCGCCGCCGCGACCAGGCCGCTCGCGACGGCGGCCCCGGCGCCCCCGCTGGATCCCCCGGCGCTGCGACCGAGGTCCCAGGGCGTCCGCGCCGGGGGGGCAATGTCGGTCTCGGTGTAGCAGGGCAGCCCGAACTCCGGGGTGTTGGTCTTGCCCAGACTGATCGTGCCGGCGGCCCGCAGCTTGTCGACTACAGCGTCGGAGAACGGCGGTACGAAGTCCGCGAAGGCCTTCGAGCCGAGCTTGGTCGCGACGCCCTCGGTGAGGTTCAGGTCCTTGATCGCGATCGGGACACCATGCAGCGGCGCGAGCTCGTCGCCACGGGCGACCGCGCGATCGGCCTCGTGCGCCTGCTCCCGGGCCGCCTCGAGGGTCAGCGTCACAAAGGCGCCGACCGTCGCGTCCAGGGCGCTGATCCGCACGGCGTAGTGCTCAACCAGCTCCACGGCGCTGGTCTGGCGGCTGCGGACCGCGGCGGCCTGCTCAAGGGCGGACAGATCGTGCAGCGAGGTCATGGCGGGACGCTAGCCCCAAGACCGGTCAGGCCGACTCAGGCCGGCGTGTCCCAGAGCTCGTCCTGCTGCTCGGGCTCACCGAGGAACGGGTGCCAACGCGGGTCCACCCGCTTGCCGCCGACGACCCGCCAGGCCGCCCCGCTCGGCACCGACGGCGCCCGCCGCAACCGCCAGCCCAGCTCCGCGATGTGCCGGTCGGCCTTCTCGTGGTTGCAGCGCCCGCAAGCCGACACGACGTTGTCCCAGGTGTGCGGCCCACCGCGACTCTTGGGGATCACGTGGTCCAGGCTGGTGGCCGGGGCGTCGCAGTAGACGCACCGGCCGTCGTCGCGGGCGAAGACCGCCTTGCGGGTCAGCGGGACGGTGGCCCGGAACGGCACCCGTACGAAGCGGACGAGCCGCACGACGGCGGGCACGGTGGCGTCGACCCGCGCGCTGTGCAGCACGGCGTCGCCGAGCGCGACAGCGATCGCCTTGTCGGTTAGGACCAGCACGACCGCCCGGCGGCCGGACACGACGCAGAGGGGCTCGTAGCTGGCGTTGAGCACCAGCGCCTGCGCGTCTGGACCGGCCACGGCATCCTCCCTGCCGGCATCCTGCACGACCGCCCCGATGTGCGCCACGTCGTTGCCCCGCCCACGATGGGCCGCGTGTCCCTGCTGCTCGTCCACGCCGCGGCCTGCTGCTTCCTGGCCGGGCTCGTCTGGGTGGTCCAGGTGGTGGTCTACCCGGGCTTCCTCGACGTCGGCGACACCCCCGGCTGGACCCGCGTCCATGCCGCCCACAGCGTCCGGATGACCCGGGTCGTCATGTTCCCGTGGGCCGTGCAGGGCCTCACCCTCGTGGCCCTGCTCGTCGCCCGCGCCGCGCCGCTGCCGCTGCTCGCGATCGCCTCGATGTCCGGACTCGCGACGGTCGTGCTGACGGCGACCTTGTCGGTGCCGCTGCACACCCGGCTGTCGTCGTACGACGAGACGGTGGTGCGCCGGCTGGTCGCGACGAACTGGTGGCGGACGGCCGCGTGGACGGTGGCGGCGCTGTGCAGCCTGGTGATGGTGGCCGTCTCATAACCTGCTCTGGTGACTTCCCCCGACGCGCCCCGGCTGGACCTCGTGGAGGAGCTGCACGGGCAGCGGGTGGCCGACCCGTACCGCTGGCTCGAGGACGTTTCCGACCCGCGCACGGTCGCCTGGCGGGCGGCACAGGACGTCCTGGCCCGGACGGCCCTGGACGCGTTGCCCGGGCGCGAGGTGCTGCGTGAGCGGCTGGGCCG
>JAYUMN010000051.1:0-17357 GCA_043762595.1 Frankiales bacterium | reverse complement strand
TTGTCCCACGCAGTGTGGCGATGCATGTGACGGTCGTCGTCGAGCGCTACGGCGATCCGGGCTCGGTGGACGCGGGTCTGCTCGCTGACCCCCGGCTGCGTGCACCGAGCTGGCTCACCGTTGCGAGTCCGCAGATCCGGCGGCTGGCGGCCCGGCACGCCCGCAGCGCCGACCCGATCGCGAGCGCGGAGGAGGTTTGTCGGCTGGTGCCCGAGCTGGTGCGCTACGTCCTTGGCGCCACGTCGGTGCGGACGACCGCTGCGCAGGCCCTGGCCCGTGGCCAGGGCGTCTGCCAGGACCAGGCGCACGTCATGCTCGCGGTGCTCCGGGCCGCCGGGATCGCCTGCCGATACGTCTCAGGGCATCTGGTGGGTGAGGGCGGCACGCACGCCTGGGTTGACCTGATAGTGCCTGATCGACGCGGTGCGCGCACGATCGCCTTCGATCCGTGCCACGCCCGCCGCGTGGACGCCGGCTACCTGACCGTGGCGGTCGGCCGCGACTACCTCGACGTCCCGCCCACCTCGGGCTGGTACGGCGGGCCGGCCCGCGGGACGCTCACCGGCGCCCGCGAGTTGGTGTCGACGTCGTTGGCCGGTCAGCTGTAGCCGTGCTCGTCCGCCGGGTAGCGGCCCTCGCGAACGTCGTCCGCGTAGGCCCGGGCGGCGGCAGTGAGCACGCCGCGCAGATCGGCGTAGCGCTTGAGGAACTTCGGCCCCGGCCCGGCGGTGAGGCCGGCCATGTCGGTCCAGACCAGCACCTGTGCGTCGCAGCTGGCGCCTGCGCCGATCCCGATGGTGGGGATCGTCAGCTCCTTGGTGACCCGCTCGGCGAGGTCGGCCGGGACGACCTCGAGCACGACTGAGAAGGCGCCGGCCTCCTGCAGCGCGAGGGCATCGGCGACGAGTTGCTCGCCGGTCTCGCCGCGGCCCTGCACGCGATAACCGCCGAGGGTGTGATAACTCTGCGGGGTGAGCCCGAGGTGGCCCATCACCGGGACGCCGGACTCGACGAGCAGACAGACCTGCGGCAGCACCCGGGCGCCACCCTCGAGCTTGACCGCTTGCGCCCCGCTCTGCAGGAAGCGGACCGCTGTCCGCAGCGCCTGCGCCGGCGACTCCTGGTAGGAGCCGAACGGCAGGTCCGCAACGACCAACGGCCGGCCGGTTGAGCGGGCCACGGCCCGGACCATCGGCAGCAGGTCCGCCATGGTGACCGGGATGGTCGTGTCATAGCCGAGCACGTTGTTGCCGGCCGAGTCGCCGACCAGCAGCACCGGGATCCCGGCCGCCTCGAAGACCTGAGCCGAGAGCATGTCGTAGGACGTCAGCATGGCCCAGCGCTCGCCGCGCTCTTTGGCTAGCAACAGGTCACGGGTGGTGACTCGGCGGTTGGTAACCCCGCCGTACAGGGTCGAGATGGTGTCGGACACGGGAACCTCCTGGGCGGTCTCGGGGCAGGTGTCCCCGGACTGAGGCAAGCCTGACACCGCAGCGCAGGCGGCGCGCTGTGGGAAAGGTCACCAACCGGCCGCTGCGGAACGGTTGCGTCTCGCAACCATTGGCCCGTAGCGTGCCTGGTAAGGCAGGTCGGCGGCGAGGAAGGCAGTCACATGGGTCAGCGCTCGGTGCACGACCGGCGGTGGTGGATTCTCGGCACGATGGTGGTGAGCATGCTCGTCGTCGTGCTCGACAACACGATCCTCAACGTCGCGCTCAAGACGATCCAGCAGGACCTGCACGCCACCCAGAGCCAACTCGAGTGGGCCGTCAACTCCTACTCGCTGGTCTTCGCCGGCCTGCTGTTCACCTACGGCGTGCTCGGTGACCGGTTCGGCCGCAAGCGGTTCCTGGTGCTCGGGCTGGCCATCTTCGGGGTGGCGTCCGCGCTGTCGGCGTTCTCCCCCTCACCGGGCTGGCTGATCGCCGGCCGGGCCCTGATGGGTATCGGCGGCGCGGCCGTGCTGCCCAGCACCCTGTCGATCATCAGCAACGTCTTCGAGCCGGCCGAGCGCGGCCGGGCCATCGCCATCTGGGCCGGCGCGACCGGCATCGCGATCGCGCTCGGACCCATCACCGGTGGGGCGCTGCTGGCGCATTTCTGGTGGGGCTCGGTCTTTCTCGTCAACGTGCCAGTCGTGCTGATCGGTATCGCCAGCATCCTGTGGCTCGTGCCGGAGTCCAAGGATCCAAACCCACTGCGGCTCGACCCGGTCGGCGTCGTGCTCTCGATCGTCGGCCTCGTCGGCCTCGTCTACGGCATCATCAAGGGTGGCCAGACGACTCAGTGGGGGAGCCCGCAGGTGCTTGTGCCGCTGATCGGCGGCCTGGTCCTGCTGGCGGTCTTCGTCGTGGTTGAGCGGCGCAGCAGCCACCCGGCCCTCGACGTCACCCTGTTCCGGAATCCGGCCTTCTCGGCGGCCTCGGCGGCCACCACGCTGGCGTTCTTCGCCCTGTTCGGCGCGACCTTCTTCCTGTCGTTCTACCTGCAGTACGCCCGCGGCTACACCGCCTTGCAGGCCGGGATCCGGCTGCTCCCGGTCGCGCTGTCGATCATGTTCTTCGCGCCGCGCAGTGCCAAGTTGGTGCAGCGCTTCGGCGCCAAGCTGGTCTGCTCCATCGGGCTGCTGCTCGTCGCGGTGAGCTTCGCCGGCTATCTGTTCGTCGACGCCGGCACCAGCATCTGGTGGGTCGAGTTGCTCCTGCTGCTGCAGGGAACCGGGATGGCCAACGTGATGGCTCCGGCCACCGAGTCGATCATGTCGACGCTCCCGCGCGAACGGGCCGGCTCCGGCTCGTCGGTCAACAACACGGTTCGCCAGGTCGGCGGCGCTCTGGGGGTCGCGGTCCTCGGCTCGGTGCTGTCGGCGTCCTACCGTTCGCACATCGAGGGGGCTCTGCGCGCTCTGCCGGCCGGCGCCCGCGACGCGGCTGCGGAGTCGATCGGTGGCCTGCAGCTCGTCGCCGAGCGGCTCCCGGCAGCAGCCCGCGAGCAACTGCTCGCCGCCGGCCGGGGCGCGTTTATCGACGCGATGCATGTCACCGCGCTGGGCTCGGCCCTGGTCGCGTTGCTCGGCTCGGTCGTCGTCGCCATCTGGTTGCCCGGCAAGGCCGCCACCCCGTCGTACGACGCGCCGGAGCAGGCGCGCGAACCGGTCGCGGCATGAGCCTTGACGCCACCCGGCCGGCCGGCCGACCACGCGACCCCTCCTGCGACACGAAGATCATCCAGGCCACCCTCGCACTGCTCGCCGACGACGGGTACGACGGCGTGACGATGGAGGCGGTCGCGGCCCGCGCCGGGGTCGGCAAGGCCACCCTCTACCGCCGCTACGCCGGCAAGGAGTCGCTGGTCGTTGACGCCCTCGCGACCGTGACCGACACCGTCGCCCGGGTCGCCCGGGGCGGCCTGCGGGACGACCTGGTGGCGCTGGTCGCGTCCACCGTGCGCACCACCAGCTCGCCGGCCGGCCGGCTGCTGCCGCGCCTGGTCAGCGCCGCCGTGGACAACCCCAGCCTGCTCGAGCGCTACCGCCAGCAGGTCATCACGCCGCGCCGCCAGCGCTTCGCCGAGGTGCTGCTCGCGGGTATCCGGTCCGGTGAGCTGCGCGCCGACCTCGACGTCGAGCACACGATCGACCTGCTGGTCGGGCCGGTGCTCTACCGCTCGTTGCTGCGGCCCGAGGTGCCGCCGCTGTCGGCGACCACGGCCGTCGATGCGGTCCTGGCCGGCATCAGGACGCCTGTTCGGGCCTGACCACGTCGGGCGGCGGGCCGGTCGCTTCGCTCCACCGGGAGGTGATCGGCAGCCGCCGGTCCCGTCCGAACGCCCGCCCGGTGATCTTGGGCCCTGGCGGGTTCTGCCGACGCTTGTACTCCGCGGTGTCGACCAGTTTCACGACCCGGTCCACCATCGCCGGTTCGAAACCGGCTTCGAGTAGCTGCGCCCGGCCCAGGTCGCGTTCGACGTAGCCGTCCAGCAGCGCATCCAGGACGTCGTACGGCGGCAAGCGGTCACTGTCGAGTTGTCCGGGGGCGAGCTCGGCCGACGGCGGCTTGTCGATGCTGTTGGGTGGGATGACCTCCGAGACGGTGTTGCGCCACCGGGCGAGCGCCCAGACGAGCGACTTGGGCACGTCCTTGATCGGGGCGAACCCGCCGGCGCTGTCGCCGTACAACGTGGAGAAGCCGGTCGCCAACTCGCTCTTGTTGCCGGTCGTCAACACCAGGTGGCCGTGCTGGTTCGACAGCGCCATCAGGGTCGTGCCGCGCACCCGCGCCTGCAGGTTCTCAAGGGCCAGGCCGTGCAGGTCGAGCGCCGTGGTGTAGGCCTCGACGACGCTGCCGATCGGCACCAGCGACCAGTGCAGTCCCTGTCGGGTGGCGAGCTCCTCGGCGTCGGTGACCGAGTGGTCGGAGCTCCAGTCGCTCGGCATGCCGACGACGTGCACGGCGCCCGGCCCGAGGGCGTCGCAGGCGATGGTCGCGACCACCGCGGAGTCGATGCCGCCGGACAGGCCCAACACCACCGAGGTGAAGCGGTTCTTGCTGACGTAGTCGCGGGTCGCGGTGACCAGGGCGCCCCAGATCTCGGCCTCGTCGCACAGTGCGGCGGCGATCCCGGGCACGAGCGGCGGGTACGCCGGGACCGGCGTCGCTGACAGGGTGACCCGCTCGACGGTCATTGCGGTGCCGTCGCCGGCATCGACGCTGCCGATGCGGTCGTCGACAGCGAGCGGCAGGTCGAGATCGACGGCCATCAGCCCCTGCTCCCACAGCGGGGCCCGGGCGATCAGCCGGCCGGTCGCGTCCACGACGAGCGAGTCGCCGTCGAAGACCAGCTCGTCCTGCCCACCAACGAGGTTGACGTAGGCCAGGGCCGCGTTCGCCTCGACGGCCCGCCGGCTCGTCAGGGCGCCGCGCACGTCGTCCTTGCCGCGCTCGTACGGTGAGCCGTTCAGGCACAGCAGCAGCCCGACACCGGCTTGGCGGGCGACCGCGACGGGACCCCCCTCTTGCCACAGGTCCTCGCAGATTGTCAGGCCGACATCCACCCCGTGCACGCGTACGACGGGGAAGCGGTCCCCCCGGACGAAATAGCGGAACTCGTCGAAGACGCCGTAGTTGGGCAGGTGGTGCTTGGCGTAACGGGCGGCGACCCGCCCCCGGTGCAGCACGGCGGCGGCGTTCTGCGGTTCGCCGGCGGGCCGGCCGACGGCGGGGGCCGGCGTCTCGGTGCGGCCGCAGTAGCCGACGACGACGGCCAGCTCGCCCGCGCCCTCGCGGGCGAGGTCTGCGGCGAGGGTCTCGAGCGCGTCCAAGGAGGCCTGCACGAACGACGACCGCAGCACGAGATCCTCCGGCGGGTAGCCGGTGAGGAGCATCTCGGGGAAGACGGCCAGGTGGCAGCCGGCGGTGACTGCGTGTTGGGCATAGCTGCGGACGACGGCGGCGTTGCCGCCCAGGTCCCCGACGGTGGCGTCGACCTGGGCAAGGCCGATCCGCAGTTGCGCCATCTGCAAAGGGTAGTCGCGGGCGCCGTCAAGCGGCGGTCAGGACCCGGCGCAGCGGCGTCCGCCCCAGCAGCTCGACCAGGGCCGCGAGGGGACGGCGCATCACCAGCGAGCCGAGCCCCGCGCCGCCGCCGCCGACGACGAGCCCGGCGAGCAGCAGCACCGCCGGTAGCGCACGTCCGAGCAGCTTCGTGTCGGACAGGCCGATGTCGTGCAACCACCCGGTCGCGAACTGGAAGCCGTTCACGTCGAGCAACAATCGGCTGTCCTGGAGCACTGTTGCACGCGATCGGCGAGGCGGTCGACACTCGGTCAATCGGGGCCGGGCGGCCTACGGTGGTCGCGTGGCAGCATCCGGCACCGTCCGCGCCCGGGTGCGGGCCGCGATCGTCGGCACGGTCGCCCTTGCCCTGCTGCTGCTCGGTGGTCCGCTGGCGGCGGCTGTCGCGCTGCTCTACCGCGGGGCAGCCGAGAGTCGACTCGAGGGGGAGGCGTCCCGGGTGCTCGTCGCGGTCCCCGACGACAGCCTCGGCCGGCCGGGTGCGCGGCTGCCCAAGCCCCGCGACCAGCACACCGCACTGGCGCTGTACGACGACCGTGGACACCTGCTCTCTGGCCGTGGCCCGACCGACGACCCGGCGGCGGCCCGGGCTGTCCGGCTCAGCGGTTCGCTGCGGCAGATCACGAACGGCCAGGTGGTGGTGCTGGTGCCGTTCCGCAAGGACGACGGCGCCCGGGTCGTCGTGCGTGCCGCGAGCACCGACGCCGACGTCCTTGAGCACACCTACGCGACCTGGGCCGCGATGGCGGTGCTGGCCGCAGCGGTCCTTGCCGTCGCCTGGGTCGTCGGTTCGAGGCGGGCGGCAGCGCTCGCCGAACCCTTCGAGCAGCTCACGGCCGACGCCCAGTCCCTTGGGCGGGGCAACTTCGCCGTCCGCGGGCATAAGAGCGGCCTCGTCGAGGCCGATGCCGCCGGCGCTGCCCTCGAGGAGACCGCCCGCCGCCTCGGCGCGTTGCTGGAGCGGGAACGCGCCTTTTCCTCCGACGCCTCCCACCAGTTGCGGACCCCGCTCACCCGGCTGCGGCTCGGCATCGAGAGCACGCTGCTCGACCCCGGCGCGGACCGGGACGAGGCGTTGCGGGCCGCGTTGGTCCGCCTCGACGGCTTGGAGTCGACGGTCACCTCGCTGCTGGCCCTGGCCCGCGACACCGGCTCGGAGCGCGGCCGGTGCGACCTGGCGGTCGCGGTCAAGGCGGCGGGGGAGCGCTGGCACGAGATCGCCACCGACAGCGGCCGGACTCTGTCGGTGCGGCTCGAGGACGACCTGCCCGAAGCGGCCTGCTCGGACGCCGCGCTCTCGCAGGTCGTCGACGTTCTGGTCGACAACGCCCTGCAGCACGGCGCGGGTCGGGTCGTGTTGGCCGCCCGGCACGCCGGCCCGGGGCTGGCGATCGAGGTGACCGACGGTGGCCTGGGCCTCGGCCCCGACCCGGAGCGCGCCTTCACCCGGCGCTCCGCGGACGCCTCGGGGACCGGGATCGGGCTGGCGCTGGCCCGCTCGCTCACCGAGGCGGAGGGCGGTCGCCTGGTCGTCGGTGGCCCCGGGTCGGTGCTGACTGTCCTGCTGCCCGCGTTCGAGGACGAGCAATGAGTCTGCTCCTGGTCGTCGAGGACGACCCGGACATCGGCCCGTCGTTGGTCGCGGCGCTCACCGCGCAGGGCTACGACGTGCTGCTCGCCCCGACCGGCGGCGACGCCGAGCTGCTCGCCGACGACGTCCCCGACCTGGTCCTGCTCGACCTCGGTCTGCCCGACCTCGACGGCGTCGAGCTGTGCCGGCGCCTGCGCAGGCGACTGCCCGACGCGGTGCTCGTGGTGCTGACCGCCCGGGACGGCGAGATCGACGTCGTCATCGGGCTCGACGCCGGGGCCGACGACTACCTCACCAAACCGTTCCGCCTCGCCGAGCTGCTCGCCCGGGTGCGGGCACACCTGCGCCGTCGTACGACGGGACAGTCCGACCCGGTGCGATTGTCGGCCGGCCGGGTCGTGCTCGACCTGTCGGCCCGCCGTTGCCTGGTCGACGACGTCGAGCTGGCCCTTCGACCGAAGGAGATGGACCTGCTGGCCATGCTGCTGCAGGAAGCGGGGACGGCCATCAGCCGGGACCGGTTGATGGCCGAGGTGTGGGACGAGAACTGGTTCGGATCGACCAAGACCCTGGACATGCACGTGTCCTCGTTGCGCAAGAAGCTCGGCGAAGCGGGCGAAGCCCCGGACCGTCTGACGACGGTCCGGGGCTTCGGCTACCGCTACGAGCGCTAGCTCGAAAGCTTTGACAGCGCGGCAAACTCGTCGTCGGTCAGCTCGAAGGCGGCGGCCGCGCAGTTTTCCTCGACATGGGCCACCGAGCCGGTGCCCGGGATCGGCAGCATGACCGGGGACCGGCGTAGCAGCCAGGCGAGGGCGAGCTGGGCGTGCGTCGCCTCGTGGTTTTTGGCGATCGTGTCAAGGACGCCACCGGGCTTGGCGAGGTCGCCGGCGGCGACCGGGAACCAGGGAATGAAGCCGATCCCGTTGGTCTCGCAGTAGTCCAGGACCTCCTCGGACTGGCGGTTGACCAGGTTGTACAGGTTTTGCACACTGACGATCTCGACGACCTTGCGGGCCTGCACGATCTCGGCGACCGTCACCTCGGACAGGCCGATATGCCGGATCTTGCCGGCCTGCTGCAGTTCCTTGATCGCCCCGAGGGACTCCTCGACGGGCACCTGGCCGTCGATGCGGTGCAGCTGCCACAGCCCGAGTTGCTCGACACCGAGCCGGCGCAGACTCATCTCGACGCACTGGCGCAGGTATTCCGGCCGACCGACTTGCTCCCACACATCGGGGCCGCTGCGGGTCAGACCACCCTTGGTCGCGACGAGCACGTCGCCGTATGGGTGCAGGGCCTCGCGGATGAGGTCCTCACTGATGAACGGCCCGTAGCTGTCGGCGGTGTCGATCAGGTCGACCCCCAACTCCACGGCCCTGCGCAGAACCGCCTTGGCGGTGTCGCGGTCGGCCGGCTCACCCCAGACGCCCTGGCCGGTGATGCGCATCGCGCCGTAGCCGAGCCGGTGGACGGTGCGGTCGCCACCGATCACGAAGGTGCCGCTCTGCTGGACGGGGGGGCGCTGGCTCGTGGTCACGGTGTCTCCAGGGGATGGGGGCGTGGATCGTGGCGTACCCGGCTGTCAGAGGACCTCACGCAGGGTGCCGTTCGTCACGTCGTAGACGAACCCCCGGATGTTGTCCTTGAGCGGGATCGCGGGCTCGGCCTGAATCCGCGCGATGCTCTGCCGTACGTCGGTGTCCAGGTCGTCGAAGGCCTCCGGCGCCCATGCCGGCTTGACGCCGGTCTCGGCCAGCACCTGCGCTCGGAACGAGTCGTCGGTGAACGTCAGCATGCCGCAGTCGGTGTGGTGGATCAGCACGATCTCTTTGGTGCCGAGCAGCCGCTGGCTGATGGCGAGCGAGCGGAGCTCGTCCGCCGTGACGACGCCGCCGGCGTTGCGGATCACGTGGGCGTCGCCCTCCGAGAGCCCCAGCAGCCCGTAGGGGTTGAGCCGGGCGTCCATGCAGGCCACGATGGCGATCTGCCTGGCGGGCGGCAGCGGGAGGGTGCCCTTGTCGAAGGTGGCGGCGTAGCGCGCGGCATTTGCGAGCAACTCATCGGTGACGGTCATCGGGGGCTCCTTGAAGTGGGGACGGGGTCGTCGGGGTCAGGATTCCAGCTCCGCACACCGACCGTGTTCGCTCAGCCGGTGACGGCGAGCTGGACCGCTGCCTCCACGTCCCCGGTCAGCGCTCCGCTGCCGCCGTGCAGATGGACGACCTGGGCGCTGCCGGCAATGTCGTGCAGATAGGACGCGACGACTGGAGCCAGCGTGCTCGGACCGGCAAGCAGCAGGGGGGCAGCCGCGGCCGCAAGAGCCGGGCCGGCACTGAGTGCGTCCGGAAAGCTCTGG
Source organism: Frankiales bacterium (assembly GCA_043762595.1). Classification (GTDB taxonomy): domain Bacteria; phylum Actinomycetota; class Actinomycetes; order Mycobacteriales; family SCTD01; genus JAYSQK01. The sequence goes on along the minus strand of JAYUMN010000051.1, from coordinate 7,834 downwards.
CCGCTGGCGATGCCGGCGCTGCCCGGGCTCGGGAAAAACCTGCGGGCCACCCTGACCGCGGTGGCGTACCGGTCGGCGCCGACCAGCGGACTCGCACCGGGATCGGCGGCCGCGGCCGCGCCCCCGACGGCGAAATGTGAGCCGGGATGGGCGCGCAGATAGGCCAAGGTGGCACGGGGCAGGGTCGTTCCGTCGGTGAGCAGCAGCGCTGCCCGCTCGTGGGCGGCCGCTGCTCCGGCACCCAAGCCGTCGGCGAAGCCGGTCCCGGTGGCGAGAAAGACGGTCGACGGTGCCCCCAGTGCGTTCGCGACCGCGACCGCCGTGCTGAAACGGTCCGACCCGGCATACCTGACGACCGAATAGCCGCTGGAGCTGAGTGCGGTTGCGACGTCCGCGCTGAGCGCGGCGACTCCACCGAGTAGCAGCACCGTGCCGCCCTTGGGGAGCACCCGGCTGATCTCGTCGGCGGTGCGGCGGTCAAGGGTCGGCTGGCCGGTCAGGAGCAGCGGCGCGCGCCGCGCGGCGGCGAGCGGGGTGCCGCTGAGTGCGTCGGGGAAGGCGTCGGACCGGGCCAGGACCACGGCGCCGGCCTGGCCGCCCGGATAGGTCGCCCGTGATGTCGCGATCGCGGTCAAGACCCGGTCCGAGCCCGACACCCGGCCGACCCGGTCCGCGACGAAGGCGAAGCGACCCGACGGCAGGCTCCGGACCACCATCGTCATCGTCGTGCCGTCGAACTGCGTACTGTCCAGGCACGGCGCCGCAGCAGTGGCGCACAACTGGAGCAGCACTCCGTCGCGCAAGACTGCGAGGTCGTCGAGGTGGGCGCCTGTCGGCAGGGCTGAGGCGTGCACCAGGACGGTCGTGCGGGCCACTTGGTCGCTCGTCGGCGGTGCCGTCAGGATGAGGCCGACGCTCGACGCTGCGTAGCCACTGGGTACGACGGGGCGGCTGGTCTTGGTGATGGTGACGCTGTCGCCGGCCGGATTCGCGACCGTCACGACCAGAGGTCGCGTCGCGGTCGCTGGACTGCCCACCGGGTCGGAGCCACTCGTGACCAACGGTGCCTGCGGTGTGACCAAGGGCGACGGCAATGATTCTGGCCCGGCACCGCCAGTGTTCTCGGCGTGGACGGTGAAGGCGTAGCCGGCGCCGTTCTTCAGACCGGTGAGGGTCTGGGTGGTCGCGCCGGCAGCGAACCGCTGAACCGCCTCGATGACACCGCTGCGGCGCGGCGTCACGGCGTAGCTGGTCACCGGATCATTGGTCGGCGCGTTGGGGGCGGTCCATTGGACGCTCGCCGAGCCGTTCGCCGCGGTGGCCTTCACCGACGTGGGTGCCGCCGGCACGAGCGACGTCGTTGTCGAGGGAGCCGGCGACGGGGTGGGCACAGACCCGGCCGGCGGCGCGCCGCCGAACGACATCGCGCTCAGCGCGCTGCTGTCGCAGCAGAAGGTCGAGGCGTCGACCACCCCGCTGATCCCGTCGATGGTGCTGTTGGCGGTGTACTGCCAGAACGACCAGGAGGGCCACCCCCCGACCAACGGCGTCCCCGGGGCGGTCCCACCGTTGTAGTCGGCGATCCAGAGCGGGTACTGGATGAACCGGCTGCTGTTGGCCATTGCGTGCGTCCAGAAATACGGGTACGTGTAAATGATCGCAGCCCGGCCGGTGAGTTGCCTGACGGTGTCCAGGAACAGCTGGGTCCAGGCGATCAGATCGGTGGGCGAGAGGGCGCCCGCCTCCTCCATGTCGAGCGCTGGTGGCAGGTCGCCGGGCTCGTTCGTCGTCCCGGTGAAGGCGATGAAGGCGTTGGCCTGGTCAGCGGCGGTGGACAGTGGCAGCGCCGGTCGGGCGTAGTGATAGGTGCCGCGGACCATGCCGGCAGCGGCGACACCTTGCCAGTCCCCGACGAAGAATGGGTTTTTGTAGCTCACACCTTCGGTTGCCTTGACGAAGGCGAACGGCGCGCCGGTCGCCGCGACGCGGGTCCAATCGATGCTCGCGCTCGCATGGTTGTGCGACGAGACGTCTGGACCCGCCGGCGCTGCGGCCAGCGCCGGCCCGGCCAGCAGGGTCAAGGCCACGGAGGCAGCCAGGACACGGACTATCTGGCGGAAGGACGACACTGAGCAACCTCACGGCGACGGGCCGACGCAGCGGCTCGGGCGGGCAGCGGTCGGCAAAGACCGTCGCAGGTGCCGACAGGGGCGGCCTGGAGAACCTACCGAAGTGTGCGCCGGGTTCGTAGGATCTTGGCTGTCCCGGCGCGCCGGGACAGCCGGGGTCGGCCCAGCTCGTCAGGGGTGCTGCACCGGCCCCACCCCGAGCTGCGGACCGCCGGGCAGTTGCCGGGCGGCGCAGGCGTCGGTGCCGGCCGGCAGCGCCACGTCGATCGAGGAGGTCTGGTTTGGCGGGTAGATGCGTAGGCCGTTGACGGGCACCGGGTGGCAATCTGACTCCGGATAGATGTGCGGGTTGCCTTGGCGCAGCGCTGCGGTCGCCCGCGCACCGGAGGCCAGACGCACCGTGACGGGAGCGCCGCCCGTCGACCGGACGGCGGGCGCGCCGACCTGATGACGATCGGATCCGCCAAGGTAGGCCACCCCTGGGTAGCCGGTCAGGGTGCACGACGAAGCCCCGCGGTTGGTGAAACTCAGCGTCGCAAAGGTGCTGCCGGCCCCGCCGCCGCCTTGCGCGATCGTGATCGACAGCGCGGGGGTGGAACACCCGGACCCGGTCGCCCGGGTGGTCGCGGCGGTGGTCGGCAGCTTGGTCGCGCCGGCACTCGCCGGTGGTGTGGTGATTGTCGGACTGGACGCCGCGGGGGGTGGTGTCGTTGCCGGCGCGTCGATCGATGGGCTCGGGCTCGCCGCGGACGTTCGCGTGGCACCGCCGGAGCACCCAGTCAGCACGAGCAGCCCGGCGGCCCCGCCCGCAACCTGAGTGAGCCTGCGGGTGGTGGCGGTTGCGTTGCGACGAAAGGACATGAACCCACCGTAGTTATCGGCGCCGAGCAGGGGAAGGCGGCCGGACGACGGACTTCACGCCTGACTGGGCAGCTCGCCGGTGAGATAGCGCTGCAATGTCGGTCCGAGCAGCGGTGCCAGCCGATCGGCTGACGCGGATGTGACGGGTTCGAGCCGGAGCACGTAGCGGGAGATCGCCAGACCGACCACCTGCGAGGCGAGCAGCGCCGCCCGCAGGTCCGGGTCGCTGCCGCCGGCCCCGACCGCGAGTGGCCGCAGCATCACCCGCAGCAGCAGCTCGCGGAGCATCGCGGCGGCGTCCTCGTGGGAGACCGCGCTGCGCAGCATGGCCAGCATCGGCCCCTGGCCAGGGCTTGCGTCCCAGACGGTGACGAAGGTGCGCACGATCCGCTCGCCGAGGCCATCGGCGCCCCCGGCGAGCAGCCCGGAGACGACCTCGGCCGGGTCGAACGGCAACTCGATGGCGGCGGCGAACAGCCCGTCCTTACTGCCGAAGAAGTGCAGGACGAGCGACGGGTCGACCCCGGCGGTGCGGGCCACGCCGCGCACCGAGGTGGCGCCGTAGCCCCGCATCCCGAAGGATTCTCTGGCGGTCGCCAACACCGCGGCGCGGGTGCCGCTCTCGCCGGGGCGACGGCCACCACGGCTCACGGCGTACGGCGCTGCAGGGTCAGTGCGCCGAGGATGAGGCAGAGCACCGAGGCGCCGGCGACGATGGCGAGATCCCGGGCGAGGTGGCCGGTCACGTCGGCGGACCGGGTCAGCTGCTGCATGCCGTCGACGGCGTAGGTGAGGGGTAGGACGTCAGACAGCCAGCGCAGCGGCGCGGCCATCGCGCTGCGGGCGGCGAACAGGCCGCACAGCAGCAGCTGCGGCAGGACGAAGGCGGGCAGGAACTGGACCGCCTGGAATTCGGTGCGCGCGAAGGCGGACAGGAACAACCCGAGCGCCATGCCGAGCAGGGCGTCGAGCACCGCGAGCAGGACCACGAGGGTGGGGCCTGCGGCGAGGTGCAGGCCGAGCAGGCCGAGGGCGACGCCACAGGCCAGCGTGGTCTGCAGGACAGCCACCAGGCCGAAGGCGAGCGCGTAGCCGACGAGCAGGTCGCCCCGGCCGAGCGGTGTGCTGAGGAGTCGTTCCAGGGTGCCGCTGCTGCGCTCGCGCAGCATGGCCACCGACGTCACCAGGAACATCGTGGTGAACGGGAACAGGGCGAGCAGCGGGCCACCGATGCGGTCGAACACCTGCGGCTGGCCGTCGTAGACGTAGGCGAGCAGCGTCAGCAGCAGGACCGGGACGACCAGCAGCAACGCCGCCGTGCGATGGTCGCGCCGGAGCTGGGCGAGGACCCGGCGCGCCGTGGCGAGGGTTGCTCGGGCGCTCATGCCGCTTCGGCGATCAGCAGGAACGCCTCCTCCACGTCGCGGGCGCCGGTCCGTCGCAGCAGCTCCTGCGGCGGGTCGTCCGCGACGAGCCGGCCCTCCCGCATCAGCAGCAGTCGGTCACATCGGGCGGCTTCGTCCATGACGTGGCTGCTGACCAGCAGCGTCGCGCCGGCGTCGGCGAGCGAGCGGAAGAGCGCCCAAAGATCACGCCGCAGCACCGGGTCCAGGCCGACGGTCGGTTCGTCGAGCACGAGCAGCTCGGGGGTGGTCAGCAGCGCAGTGGCGAGGGAGACCCGGGCCCGCTGACCGCCGGACAGCGTCTGCACCAACTGCCCGGCGCGGTCGTCGAGCGACACCTGCGCCAGCACCTCGTCGACGCGGTGTCGGTCGGCGGACAGGACGGCCGCGAAGTACTGCAGGTTCTCCCCGACCGTGAGGTCGCCGTAGACCGCGGGCGTTTGCGTCACGTAGCCGACTCGCCTCCGCAGCGCCGGGCTGCCGGCTGGCTCACCGAGCACGGTGAGTGTCCCGCGCACCCCTCGCTGGACACCGACGAGCGCCCGCATCAGGGTGGTCTTGCCGCAGCCGCTCGGCCCGATCAGGCCGGTGATCTGCCCTGCCGACAGGGTGAAGTCGAGATCGCGTACGACCTCCTGCCCACCGCGCTGCACCCGTAGCCGTCCCACCAGCACTGAGTTCATCATGTGTTGAGTTCTACGCCCGTTGCATTGCTCCGGTCAAGGCTTCCTGGCGGCGGGTGGTAGCGGCGGACCTCGCCTTGACCGCCATGGCAGTCGCTGTTTCGAAAGGTGTGCGTCATGTGCCCGACGCAGGCTGATGCAAAGCTGGTCAGGACCATCTCGGACCACCAGGCCTCGCAGGCCTGCGACCCAGGGAGCTCGGCGGACTTGGACAAGCAGCAGGAGTTCGTGCTTCGTACGCTGGAGGAGCGCGACATCCGGTTCGTCCGGCTGTGGTTCACCGACGTGCTGGGCACGCTGAAATCGGTGGCGATCGCCCCGGCCGAGCTGGAGGGCGCCTTTGCCGAGGGCATCGGCTTCGACGGTTCCGCGATCGAGGGCTTCGCCCGGGTCCACGAGAGCGACATGCTCGCCAAGCCTGATCCGGCCACCTTCCAGGTGCTGCCCTGGCGCGATGAGTCGCCCGGCACGGCGCGGATGTTCTGCGACATCGCGATGCCGGACGGCACACCGAGCTGGGCCGACCCACGGCACGTGCTGCGACGGGCGCTGGGCAAAGCCGCCGATGCAGGTTTCACCTTCTACACCCATCCCGAGATCGAGTTCTTCCTGCTCAAGTCGCTGCCGGCGCGCGGCCAGGTCCCCGAGCCGGTCGACGACGGCGGCTATTTCGACCTGACCCCCCACGACGTCAGCCACGATTTCCGTCGTACGACGATCACGATGCTCGAGCGGCTCGGCATCTCGGTCGAGTACAGCCACCACGAGGTGGCGCCCGGCCAACAGGAGATCGATCTGCGCTACGCCGACGCGCTGTCGACCGCCGACAACATCCTGACGACCCGGCACGTCATCAAGGAGGTGGCGCTGTCGCAGGGGGTCTACGCCACCTTCATGCCCAAGCCGTTCTCCGACCAGCCCGGCAGCGGCATGCACACGCACCTGTCGCTGTTCGAGGGTGACCGCAACGCCTTCCACGACGGCAACGACCCACTGCACCTGTCAAGTGTTGCCAAGCATTTCATCGCCGGTCTCCTCAAGCACGCTGCCGAGATCACCGCAGTGACCAACCAGTGGGTCAACTCCTACAAGCGGCTGGTCTCCGGCGGCGAGGCCCCGCCGTACATCTGCTGGGGCTCGAACAACCGCAGCGCGCTGGTGCGGGTGCCGATGTACAAGCCGACCAAGGGCAACTCGACGCGGATCGAGGTGCGCAGCCCGGACAGTGCGACCAACCCCTATCTGTGTTTCGCGTTGCTGCTGGCCGCCGGGCTGAAAGGGATCGAGCAGGAGTATCCATTGCCCGCCGGCGCCGAGGACGACGTGTGGTCGCTGTCCGACGGGGAGCGTCGCGCCCTCGGGATCCATCCGCTGCCAGGCAGTCTCGCCGATGCGATCGAGGTCATGGAACGCAGTGAGTTGGTCGCCGAGACCCTCGGTGAGCATGTCTTCGACTTCTTTCTTCGTAATAAGCGCGAGGAGTGGCGGGCCTACCGCCAGGAGGTCACGCCATTCGAGCTCGGTCGCTACCTTCCGGTGCTTTAGGTGCGGCGCGCTCTCGTCGTCACCCACACCGGGTCCGAGGGCCCCGGCACGCTCGCCGAATGGCTGCCGGCCGCCGGACTCGGGCTCGAGGTGCTGCGGCCCTGGGCCGGCGATGTCCTGCCGGCCCGGGTCACCGACCAAGACGCGCTCGTTGTCATGGGCGGGCCGCAGCAGGCCTACGACGACCGGTCCGCTCCGTGGCTGCGGGCGGTCAAGGAACTGCTGCGTGGCGCTGTCGCCGACGGGGTCCCGGTGCTCGGCATCTGCCTCGGCGCACAGTTGCTTGCGGAGGCGACCGGTGGCCGTGTCGCGCCCGGCGACGAGGGGCCGGAGCTCGGCGCCCGACTCATCGCCAAACGCGACACGTCCGCTGCCGACGCGCTGTTCGCCGCGCTGCCCTTTACCCCGACCGTTGTGCAGTGGCACTGGGACGCCGTCGTCGAGCTGCCTCCGGGGGCCGTCCTGCTGGCCAGCAGCCCGCGCTATGCGAACCAGGCGTTTCGTGTCGGTGAGCTGGCTTGGGGGCTGCAGTTCCACGTCGAAACGCCACCGGACATGGTGACCCGCTGGTTCGCCGAGGACGATGCCGGAGTCCGGGACGCCGGCTTGGATCCGTCCGCGCTGCTGGCCCGCACCCTGGCCGAGCTCGACGAGGTCGGGGCCTGCTGGCGACCGGTGGTGGAGCGTTTCGCCGCATTGGCGCTGGGTTGAGCCAACTCGATCTCCAGCTGGCCGATCCGCGGCTACCCATATTGCTGCGAACAGCACTCCACTCCGGTCAAAGATCCCACACCCAGTCCACCGCTGCTCGAGCAGCGGTGAGCTGGGTGCAGCCAACGCGGGGAGGTCGACCAGCCGGCTGACGGTCTTGTCGGGGGCCTCCGACGTACCCCTGAAGGCCCGAGCCCCCCGGGCCACGAGGTGGCCAGTGCTCTTCGCCGTTACCAGTCATCGGCCGGAACCTGAGGTGCAGGTTCCGGCCGATGACTGGTGGTCGGCTACTTCAGGAAGCCGTGTCGGGCGACCAACGAGATCCGCTCCCACCGCCGACCGAGACCGAGGGTCTTGCCGGCCGCGGTGAGGGCGAGGACGCCGAGAACGAGGGCGTAGATTAGGTGGTAGTCCATGAATGGATTGTTCGCCGGGGGTAGGACGGCGCTCCACATCATGACCAGCAGCGCCGCGCCGGATGCGGCAGCGATACGCATCGTGA
>JAYUMN010000050.1:0-12509 GCA_043762595.1 Frankiales bacterium | reverse complement strand
GGCGCAACAGCTCGCCCCTGGCTTGGCCCTGCCCGCGCCAGTTGAGGCCTGGTCGGACGCGGCCGGCTTGCGCGACGCGGCGGGCGGGCGGCTGTCCCGCACCGACCATCCACTCGCCCGGGCGGCAGATGGCGTCCCGGTGCCCGGTCAGGCGATCAGTGCCCTGCGCGCCTCGGATTCTGCGGGCGCCCGGGAGCCACTGTTTGTGCTCGGTCTCCCGCTCGAAGGTGCGCCCGGACTGCACGGCCACACGTTGGTCGTGCTGGGGCAGCGGTCCCAGGTCAAGACCGATCCGGTCGATGGCGACTCTGCAGCGCATCGGCTGGCACGGGAGCGGGCGGTACTCGCGACGGGGTGTGCGTTCGTCCTGGCCGACGCCACGGCGCCGAACCTGCCGCTGACCTGGGTGAACCCGTCGTTCACCATGATCACCGGCTACGGCTTCGAAGAGGCCGTCGGCCGGAGCTGCAACTTTCTGCAAGGTGCGGACACCGATCAGGAGCAGGTACACCGTCTCCGGGAGGCGCTCTCATCCGGTCGGGAGGCCACCGTGGTGCTGCTGAACTACCGCAAGGACGGCAGCACGTTCTGGAACCAACTGACGATCAGCCCGGTGTTGGACGCGGCAGGCACCGTGACGCATTTCGTCGGGATCCAGATCGACGTCACCGAACGCATGGAAGCCGATGGGGCCCTGGAGCGGGCCCTGCAGGCCGAGCGGGCAGCGCGGGCCGACGCCGAACTCGCGTGGGCCCGGGCCGAGGCCGCCAACCGCCGCCTGTCCCTGATGGCCGAGGCCAGTGGGCTGCTCGCCGCGACGCTGGACGTGGACGAGTCGCTCGAGCACGTCGCCCGGCTGGTGGTGCCGCTGCTCGCCGACTGGGTCGTCATCAACCTCGCGGACGAGCGCGGCCGACCGGGGCCCCGCACCTTCACCCGGCACCGGGACGGTCATGACGCGTTGTTCGCCCGCTACCGGGAACTCGTCCCGTCGGGGGTCACTCCCGGCAGCCGGCTCGATGCGTTGCTGGCCGGCGGTGCGCCCACGTTGTTGGCCCGGTTCGCCGTACCGGACGCCCGGAGCCTGACGCCGGCTGAGCAAGCACTCCGTCAGCTCAGCCTGACCCTGGGCACGGAGTCGGTGATCGTCGTCCCGCTCACCGCCCGCCGCCGGGTGGTCGGCACGATGGTGCTGGTCCACGGGGTGTCCGGGCGGGTCTTCGACGCCGAAGATCTCGATCTCGCTGTCGACCTCGGCCGCCGTGCGGGGCTGGCCGTGGACAACGCACAGTTGTTCACCCGGGAGCACGCCACAGCGCTCACGCTGCAGCGCAGCCTGTTGCCGACCCTCCCAGAAACCCCCGGGCTCGCGCTGGCGGCCGAATATCTGCCCGCCGAGCAGGACAATCAGGTCGGCGGCGACTGGTGGGATGTGTTCGCTCTGCCCGACGGCGCCACCGGGATCGCGGTGGGCGATGTGATGGGCCACGACCTGGCTGCCGCGGCGGCCATGGGGCAGCTGCGCAGCGTCCTGCGGACCTGCGCCTGGATGGGCGAGGACCCGGCCACCGTCCTGGACCGGATGGACCGCCTGGTCCAGGGTTTCGACATGGCCCAGCTGGCCACCTGCATCTACGCCCGCCTGGAGCCACCCGACGGTCCGGCTGGCCTGCGCCGGACGAAGCGCCTGGTGTGGTCCAACGCCGGCCACCTCCCACCGGTCGTGTTAGCCCCGGACGGCACCGTGCGGCTGTTGACCGGCGCCATCGGGGTGCCGATCGGGGTCGCCGCCACCGAGCGCCGGAGCCATCAGAGCAGCACCATGCCGGCCGGTACGACCGTGTTGCTCTACACCGACGGGCTGATCGAGACCCGGGGCGGTGACATCGACTGCGCCGTACAGCGGCTGCTTGACCTGGTGGCCACCCATCGCCCGACTGACGGCCCGCAGGCGCTGGTCGACCGGGTCCTGTCCAGCCGCGCGGAGCTCACCGACGACGTCGCGCTGCTCGCCGTACAGGTGCTGTCGCCGTGACCGATGAACCGACGTCCGCGACGTGACCAACAATGAAGGTGGGGCCCGCATGCGGGACGGTCGCGGGAAAATGACGAGCCAGGCCGGGTCGGGTGGCGTCGAGAGCGCCACGCTCGTCGTCGAACCCGACCCCGCTGCGGTGCGCCAGGCCCGCGCGTTCGTGCGGTCGCGCTGTCGGGCCGCCGGGATCGAGACGGACGCATGCGAGAACGCTGTCCTACTGACCAGCGAGACGGTCACCAACGCCTTCACCCACGGCCGGAGCGGGGCCCGGATCACCGTGACGATCGGGACCCGGGCGATCCTGGTCGAAGTGGGGGATGACAATTCGCGTCATCCGCAGCGGGTCGAGCAGGATGCCGACGCGCTCGACGGGCGGGGTCTGGCGATCATGGACATCCTGGCCGGCAGCTGGGGGGTGCGCGACGACCGCTACGGCAAGATCGTCTGGTTCGAGATCCTGCTGGGCGCCGTCGTCGGCACCCCGTCCGCAGCCGGTTGACCAGCCCGCCCGCAATCGTCCGCCGTCACAACGCCGTCGCGCGTACGCCGGGGCGCAGCATCGCCGGGTGCAGCAGGCCGGCGTCCCCGCGCCGGTAGAGGGCGGCCGGTCGGCCACCACCGGCACCGGGTGCGCTGTCCCGCCCGACCGGGACGAGGAACCCCTGGGTGCCGGTCGTCTTGCGATGGAAGTTCCGTGGATCCAGTGGCACCCCCCAGACTGCCTGGTACACCGAGCGCAGCTCGGCGACGGTGAACACCTCGGCGCAGAACGCGGCGGCGACCGGCGAGTACTCCAGCTTGGCGCGGGCCCGTTCGACCCCGGCGGCGAGCACCGCGGCGTGGTCGAAGGCGAGCCGGGCTGCGTCGACCGCGTCGACGGCCGTCCAGGCCACCGAGCGGGTCCCCGTGCCTGGGGTCGGCGCCGGCAGATTGGGCGCGAAGACCAGGTAGGGCACCGACACGACCCGCATCCGTGGATCGCGGCGGGGGTCGCCGAACGCGCCGAGCTGCTCGACATGTGCGGTGTCCCGGCGTACGCCGGTCTCTTTCTCCAGCCGACGGACCGCCGCGGTGTCGAGGTCCTCGTCGGGCTGCACGAAGCCGCCCGGCAGCGCGAGCGCGCCCTGGTAGGGGTGGGTGTCGCGCTCGACCAACAGCACGCTGAAGGTGCCGAACCGGACGGTCAGCAGCACCACGTCGACCGTCACGGCGAACGGCGGGAAGGCGTTCGGGTCGTAAGCGGCCAGGAACGCCTGTTCGCTCATCGCTCGAGCACCGCGGACCAGGCCGGCGCGCCAGGGCCGAGCTCGCGGGCGGTGGCTGGCAGCTCCGCCAACGACCGGGCGCATCGTTCGCGGGCCGCCGCCAGGTCGTCGACGAGGGGCATCTGCAGGGCCCGGCCGGGCCCGCCGGGGCCCGGCCGCAGCTGCTCCGAGGCGCCGTTGCGGTAGGCCCATTTGCGGCCGCCGAGGGTGGCCTTGCCGCTGCTGCGCTTGGCCACCGGGCGCAACGGGGCGTCCGCCCCGTCGGCGTCGGCGATCGCGACCAGCTTGTAGACCAGCCCGGCGGTGGGCGCCCCGGACCCGGTCACGACCGAGGTGCCGACGCCGTAGCTGTCGATGGGAGCGTCTGCCAGCACGGCGATCTGGTGCTCGTCGAGGTCATTGGTCGCGACGATGCGGGTGGCGGTGGCGCCGAGTGCGTCGAGTTGGGCGCGCGCCGCGCGCGCGTCCGACGCAAGATCGCCGGAGTCGAGCCGGATCGCGCCGAGCCCGGGCCCGGCCACCTCGACGGCCGTTGCGATCGCCCGCGGCACGTCGTAGGTGTCCACCAGCAGGGTCGTGCCGACGCCCTGGCTGGCGATCTGCGCGCCGAACGCCTCGCGCTCGCTCGGGTGGGCCAGTACGAAGGCGTGCGCCGCGGTGCCGACCGTCGGCAGGTGATACCGCCGGCCCGCCTCGAGGTTGCTCGTCCCGGCGAACCCGGCGACGAAGGCGGCCCGGGCGGCGGCCACCGCGGCCAGCTCGTGCGTGCGCCGGCTGCCCATCTCCAGCAGCGGACGCCCGTTCGCGGCGACAACCATCCGCGCGGCGGCCGAGGCGACGGCGCTGTCGTGGTTGAGCACCGACAGCGCAAGGGTCTCGAGCAGCAGCCCCTCGCCGAAGGACCCCTCGACCGTCAGCACCGGCGAGCCAGGGAAGAACGTCTCCCCCTCGGCGTAGGACGTGACCGACGGCGAGATGGTGCGGTCGGCGAGCCAGCCCAGGGTGGCGCCGTCGACGACCCCGTGCAAGGCAGCCAGCTCGGCGGCGCCGAAGCAGACCCGCGGCAACAGCTCAGCCAGCCGGCCCGGCCCGGCCAGCACGGCGTAGCGGCGGCCCGGCGGCAATCGGCGGCAGAACACCTCGAAGACGGCCCGGCGGTCGGCCAGGCCCTCGGCGACGGCCGCGGCCAGCATCGTCAGCTCGTAGCGGTCGGTCAGCAGCGCGATGATGGCGGAGCCCTTCTCGGCGTGGTGACCTTCGCGGCACGGCGCCTTCTCGTCACGGTGACGACGACCGTACCGACCCCGACCGCGGCCGGGTCGGTACGCCTGGCCGACCGGCGGGGCACACTGGCGGGTATGCCCGAGCTGCCCGAGGTCGAGGCCCTTGTCGCCTTCCTGCGCGAGCGCTCCGTGGGCCGGGTGGTCGCCCGGATCGACGTCCCGGGCATCCACGTGTTGAAGACCTACGACCCGCCGGCCACCGCCCTGGCCGGGCTGACGATCGACGGCGCCACCCGGCACGGCAAGTTCCTCGACCTCGAGGTCGGTGGCCTGCACCTGGTCGTGCACCTGTCGCGGGCCGGCTGGTTGCACTGGCGCGACGCCCTGCCGCCGGCGCCGCCGAAGATGGGGAAAGGACCCATCGGCATGCGGGTGCACCTCGATGACGGCAGTGGCTTCGACCTGACCGAGGCTGGCACCCAGAAGCGGCTCGCCGTCTACGTCGTCGGTGACCCGGCCGAGGTCCCCGGCGTGGCTCGGCTCGGCATCGACCCGTTGGCACCGGCCTTCACCGCGCAGCTGTTGGCCGGTCTGCTCGCCGGGGTGCGTGGCCAGGTCAAGGGGGTCCTCACCGACCAGTCGGTGATCGCGGGGGTCGGTAATGCCTACAGCGACGAGGTGCTCTGGCAGGTCGGCCTGTCGCCGTTCAAACCGGCCGGCAACCTCGGACCGGACGACGTCGCCAGGCTGCATGCGGCGCTCGTCGAGACGTTGCGGACGGCGGTCGGTCGGGCTGAGGGGCTGGCCGCGAAGGCGGTCAAGGCGGAGAAGAAGGAGGGGTTGGCGGTGCACGGCCGGGCCGGGCAGCCCTGCCCGCGATGTGGCGACACCGTGCGGGAGGTGTCGTTCGCGACCAAGGCGCTGCAGTACTGCCCCACCTGCCAGACCGGCGGTCAGCCGCTCGCCGACCGCCGGCTCTCCCGGTTGCTCAAGTAGCCCGACCGGGCCGGGCCGGTGTCCCGCCGTACGAGCCGTAGAAGCGTGACGCGGCGATCCTGGTCGACAGCGACCAGGTCGGGTAGGCGTGGATCGTCTGGGCGATCCGGCCGAGCAGCATGCCGGTGCGCATCGCGAGCGCGCCCTCGGCGATCTGCTCGCCGGCCATCGGGCCGACCACCGTCATGCCGACCAGCTTGCCGAGCACGATGCCGCCGACCTTGGCTTTCAGGCCCACCAACTTGGTCAGGCCGTCGGTCTGGCCGGCGGTCCTCGCCCGGTCGTTGCGGGTGTCCGGGACGGTCGAGACGAGCACCCGGTCGCCGTAGCGCTCGACGGCCTGCGCCTCGGTGAGCCCGACGTGCGCCACCTCCGGCTCGGTGAACGTCACCCACGGCACGACCCGATCGCTCCAGGAGCCGGCCCGCAGCGGGGCGGCGAATGCGTTGCCGGCGGCCAGCCGGCCCTGCTCGTCACCGACGTGGGTGAACTGCAGCAGCGACGTGCAGTCGCCGGCCGCCCACGTCGTCGGGCCGGCTTTGAGATGACGGTCGGTCAGCACCCGGCCGCGGTCGTCCACCTGGACGCCGAGCCGGTCCAGGCCGAGGTCCTGGGTGGCGGGCTGGCGGCCGACGGCGACGAGCAGGTGGGTCCCGGCGATGGTGCTGCCGTCGGACAGGTGCAGCGTCGGACCGCTCGACACCCGCTCGACCTTGACGCCGGTGCGGATGGTGACACCCTCACGTTCCAGCACCGTCGTGACGGCCTGGGCGGCCTCAGGCTCCTCGCGGACGAGGATCGTCGGCACCGCTTCAACGACGGTCACGGCCGAGCCGAGCCGGCGGAACGCCTGGGCCAGCTCCACCCCGATCGGGCCGCCGCCGAGCACCAGCAGGTGCCCTGGTTGGTCCCGCAGCCCGAAGACGGTCGTGTTGTCCAGGTGCGGCACATCCGCGAGGCCGGGAATCGGCGGAATCGCTGCGCGCGAACCGCTCGCCAGCACGAACCGTTCGGCGGTGACCGGCCGCCCGTCGACATCCATGCTGTGCTCGCCGCTGAACCGCCCCCAGCCGGTCAGCAGGTCGATGCCCTCGCGGGCGAGCAGCTGCGGCGACTCGTCGCGTTCGATGTCGGCGATCACCCGGGCGACCCGCTCCATCACCGCCGCGAAGTCGACCTCGACCGTTGCCCGGAAGCCGTACGCCGGACCGGAGCGGGCTGCGGCGACCCGCCGGGCGCTTTCCAGGAGCGACTTGCTCGGGACGCAGCCGTAGTGGGTGCAGTCGCCGCCCGGCCGGTCCGCTTCGATGAGGGCGACCCGGCGGCCGGCCTTGCGGCCGGTCCGCGCGGCGGCCAACCCGGTGGCGCCGGCACCCAGCACGATGAGGTCGTAGTCGCTCACCAGGTGGAGCATGCCAGGTTAGTGCGCTGGGCGGTCTGGGCGATGCTGTCACCATGACCTGGAGACTGCTGGCCTTGGCCCCGCTGCCCGCGGAGCTGATCGAGGACCTGTTCGGTGACCCGCGGCTGGAGATCGTGCTCCCCGCGGAGCGGACCCAGGCTGCCGTCGACGCGCTGCTGCCCACGGTCGACCTGGTGCTCGGCGACTGGAGCCACCGCCTGCGGGTCGACCTGCCCGGGCCCCGGGTCTGTTTCGTGCAGCAGCCCAGCGTGGGGGTCGACGACATCGACCTGGACGCGTGTACGGCGGCGGGGATCCCGGTGGCGAACACCGCCGGTGCCAACGGGGTCAGCGTCATGGAGTGGTGTCTGTCGGCCACCCTCGCGCTGCTTCGGCGGACCGTCGAGGCGGACGCCGCGGTCCGTCGGGGTGAGTGGCCGCAGACCGGCCTCGGTGGCCGTGAGCTGGCCGGGCTGTCGATCGGGGTGGTCGGGATGGGGGCGATCGGCCGACGTGTCGCGACGGTGTTCGGTGCGCTCGACTGCCAGGTGTCGTACTGGTCGCGCCGGGTCCACGACGACGCGCCGGCCCGGCGGCGAGAGCTCGCCGATCTCGTCGCCACCAGCGACGTGCTGATCGTCGTGATCGCCCTCACCGCGCAGACCAGGCACCTGCTCGACGGAGCGCTGCTCGCCGCGGCCAAGCCGGGGATGCTGCTGGTCAACGCCGCCCGCGGGCAGGTGATCGACGAGCCAGCGCTCATCGATGCGCTGCGCGACGGGCGGCTCGGCGGCGCTGCGCTCGACGTCTTCGCAGCCGAGCCACTGCCGCCCGGCTCAGCTCTGCGCGAGCTGCCAGGGGTCCTGCTCAGCCCGCACATGGCCGGTGCGACCGGCGAGGCAGCCATGCGCGTCGTGGCCAGGTCGCAGGCCAACCTGCAGCGGGCGCTCGCCGGTGCGGCCCTGCAGGACGTGGTCAACGACGCGCCGGAGCTCGCTCGCCGGAGGGCCCCCGCCGGGTAGGCAAGGATGTTGGGGTGGTGCTCGTTGTCGCACATCGAGGCTCCTCCGACGTGCACGCCGAGCACACGCTCACGGCGTACGAGTCGGCGATCGATGAGGGCGCCGACGCGCTCGAGTGCGACGTCCGGTTGACCCGCGACGGCGTGTTGGTGTGCGTGCACGACCGGCGGGTGGACCGCACCTCGAACGGCCGCGGGGTCGTCTCGACGCTCGAGTTGGCCGAGCTTGCTGAGCTCGACTTCGCCAGTTGGAAGGCCGACCCATCGTTGGAGGAGCCGGACCGCGACCGCAACCGGGTGCTCACCTTCGAGCGGCTGCTGCAGCTCGCCCTGGACCACGAACACCCGGTTCAGCTGCACGTCGAGACCAAGCACCCGACCAGGTACGGCGGGCTGGTCGAGAAGGCCCTGGTCGACCTGCTGGACCGTTTCGGTCTGGCCACCCCGGCGGCCCGGGAGGTCTCCCGGGTGACGGTGATGAGCTCCGCGCCGACCTCGCTGCGGCGGGTGCACGCGATGGCCCCGGCGGTGCCGACCGTGCTGCTGCTGGACCGGGTCCCGATGCGCTACCGGGACGGCAGCCTGCCGCCGCAGGTGTCGGTCGCCGGCCCGTCCCTCGAGGTGCTGACGGCCCATCCCGGCTATGTCCGGCGGGTGCACGAGCGGGGCCATCGGGTGCACGTGTGGACCGTCGACGAACCGGCCGACATCGACTTGGTGCTCGGTCTGGGGGTCGACGCGGTCATCACCAACCGGCCGCGTCAGGTGCTGAACACGCTTGGCAGGAGCTAGCGCATGCTGCCGGAGCTAGGCTAGGGCCCGGCCCAGTGCGGTGCCGGACAGCCAGGCCGCCTCGACTTTGGCAGCGCCCCAGCCGTCGCCGCACAGCCCGACCCTGGCACCGCCGAGCCAGTGCGACTGCTCGCGGGTACCCACCGGTTTGGCGAAGGTCCAGCGCTGCACGCGCGACCAGGTCGGCTCGCCGAGCCCGAGCATCTCGCGCAGGGCCGCGATCAGCTCCGGACCTGCGGCGGGGGGGTCCACCAGCCGGCTCGCTGCGAAGTTGGGGGACGAGTGGGCGACCAGCACCGGCGCACCGTCGCCCCGGCGGGCGCCGTCGTCGGCCACCCAGTCAAGGACCGCCGAGTCGTTGACGAACAGGCCGTCGAAGTCCCAGGCCCGCGACGGCCAGCCGGCGGCCAGGGCCAGCACCGGCTCCCACGCCCGCCCCTCGATCGCTGCGCGCTCATCGACCAGGGCTGGGTCCAGCAGCCGCAGTGCCTGCGGATCGGGCATGGCCAGCACCGCCGCGTCGTACGCCGCGCCGTCGACGCTCGGACCGGGGCCGACAGCGGCGACCTCGACCTCCTGCCGTACATCGAGACCGACTGCCAGCTCGGTCACCAGAGAGCGCAGACCGCCCGGTGCGGCGTACCGGATCGGGCCAGGTTTGCGCTCGCCTGGGCCGGCCGGTGACGCCACCTGGAAGGTGTCGGTCCAGGGCCGGGCGATCCCACGGGCCACCAGGTCGTCCACGACGGCGACGAAGGCCGGGTCGCGGGCGGTCAGATAGCTCGCCCCGAGGTCGACGTAGCGCCCCTGGACGCGGCGTGAGGCCATCCGTCCACCTGGCACCCGGCCGCGGTCGAGCACGACCACATCGTGACCTGCGTCGGTCAGGACGCGGGCGCAGGCCACCCCGGAGATGCCCGCACCCACAACCACGATCCGCATGACCCCATCCTGGGCCATCGGGGCCGATCGCGGCAGCCGGGCCCTACGCTAGGAGGCTCGCTTCCCGGGAGGCCATCATCAGCAGCCGTCGCCGCCCACCTGCCCGGCCGACGGGTGCGCCGTCCCCGAACGCGGCCACCGGACCGATCCCGGTCGTTGGCCAGCGCGACCCCTGCCCGTGCGGCTCCGGGAAGCGCTACAAGGCCTGCCACGGGCTCCAGGCGGCAGCGCCGGCGTTCGTGGCGCGCCCGTTCGCGGGGCTGGCCGACGAGACCGTGTGGGTGGCGCTGCGCGAGATCGTGCCGGCTGCTACCGCGCTCCTACCGTTGCGGGACGCGGGCGGGCGACCGGTGACGCTGTCGACCGTGCTGCCGCTGGCCTGGCCGGGCATGGTCCGCGCCGACGGCAAGGCGTTCCTCGGGCTGCAGGTCGCCAGCCGCTCCGGCGACGTCAGCCGGGACCTCGCCGCTGCCCTCGAACGGGTGCTTGTCGCAGCGCCCGGCACGTCGATCACGCCGATCGGGCTGCCGGAGCGCGGCCCGCGCCTTCAGGACCTGCTGGCCGACACGCCGCTGCAGGTCAGCGTGCAGGCCGGGTTCGACTACTGGGTCGACGGCACCGACGATCCGACCGGCGAGGTGGCCGCCTCGCTCGAGGGAGCCAACGCCTCGGTCGTCCCGACCACTCGGCTGGGCTCGGTCCCCAGCGCCTACTGGTGCCGGATGCGCGAACGCACCCACCTGCGGTGGGTGCTGCCCGAGGAGGAGGAACCGCTGCTCGACGCGATGGCTCGGCTCGCCGGCAGCGATGGGCTCTCTCTGGGCGCGGGCAGCCGCTACGTCGGCAGCTTCCGAGCCCACGGCCTCCTGGTGCCGGTCTGGGACTTGCCCGCCGCGACCGAGGCCGACCAGGTCGAGGGCCCCGCGGCAGCCCTCCGCAGCCGGCTCGATGAGGCCCTCGCGGACACCTCACCGCTCACCGCCGACCATCGACGCGCCAGGTCAGGCCTGCTCAGCCGCCAGCTCACCATCCGGTAGAGCGCGTCACCCGCCCGGCGCACCCCGTCTTTCGGTGATCAACAGGACACGGCTGCCCGACTCGCCGGGCCTGTCGCACACCGATCCCCTGCTGAGCACGCAAAGGGGGCGGGGGGGCGGGCGGTCAGCGGTCGGGCGGGTCAGCCGGGTAGGTCGTCGCGCAGCACCGGACACGACATGCAGCGCGGGCCGCCGCGGCCGCTGCCGAGCTCGCTGCCGGCGATCCGGATCACCTCGATCCCGGCCCGCTCGAGCCGCGCGTTGGTCTCGGTGTTGCGCTCGTAGGCCACGACCAGCCCGGGGGCCAAGGCCAGGGTGTTGTTGCCGTCGTCCCACTGCTCGCGCTCGGCGGTGACCGGATCGAGGCCGGTGTCGACGTGCCGGAGCCGGTCGATCTGCATCGCCTTGGCAGCCGCTTGGAGGAACCCGGTCGGCTCGCCGACGATGAGCCCGCCCTCGCCGTCCGGGGTCACGCGATATGCCAGCAGGGTGTCGGCGACCGCGGGGTACATCACCACGGCGTCGACGTCGACCATCGTGCAGATGGTGTCGAGGTGCATCGTCGCCCGCTCCTGCGCGATGGGTACCGCCAGGACCGTCTCGGCGACGCCGGCTGCGAACGCGCGCAGCGAGAACGCCTCCACCCCGGCTGGTGTCGTGCGCTGGCCCACCCCCACGGCGATGACCCCCGGTGCCAGCAGGAGCACGTCACCGCCCTCGAACCAGGCTTCCTCCCGGCTGCCGTCGTACAGCAGCGGGGTGCCGGCGAAGCGGGGGTGGTGGGTGAAGACGGCGCCGGTCAGGGAGGTCTCGCGTTGCCGCGCCCGCATCGACGGGCTGGTGATCGCCACGTGGTCGGCGACCAGGACCGAGGTGTCGCGGGTGAACAGCAGGTTGGGCAGCGGGCGCAGGACGAAGTCGCCTGGCCCGGCGAGTCGCGCCACCACGCCTTCGGGGCCGGTGCGTGGCAGCTCGTCGTGGGTCAGCCCGGCCGCGAGGACCCGGGCGAGATCGGCGCTCGGCAGGTCGAGCAGCCACTGCCGCAGGACGGCGGCCAGGGTGGGCCCCACGACGGTCGGCGATACCGCCGTCCGCACCACTTTGCCCCGGGCGTCCGGGCGTTCGAGCGCCGTGACCAGCAGGTCGTTGAGGTAGAGCACCTCGACACCGCGCCCGCGTAGGGCCTGGGCGAAACCGTCGTGCTCCTCCTGTGCCTTGGCGACCCATGGCAGCGCGTCGAACAGCAGGTCGGCGCTGTTGTGGGGCGTCAGACGGGAGAGCTCCGGCCCCGGGCGGTGCAGCAGCACCGTGCGCAACCGACCGACCTCGCTGGTGACGCCGACCTCCGCCATGGTGGGCACCCTAAGCGGCGATCAGGCGGCGGTGGCCTCCTCGCGGGCTGACAGTTGCAGGCGCAGTGCTTCGAAGAAGCCAAGGTTGACCGCCGAACGCCACCAGGCGCCTTTGATGATTCGTGGGCCCCATTCGGGGTGGTCGTCGACGAGCGGGGCGACCGCCTTGTCGACCCAGTCCCGGCCGTGCCGGGGGTCGACCTCGGCGTGCTCGACATAAAACGGGTACGCCGCGGCAGGGGCGCCTAAGCGGTCGAAGGCCTGCAGGACGAGTCGGCAGCGTGGCCCGGCTTGCAGCTCGAGCAGGCCCAGAGCGCCGACCATCTCGGGCTGGAGCCAGCGGTTGGTGGCCAGCAGCCCGCCGAGGGCGGACCGCTCGAGGGCCGACACCGGCAAAGCGTGCCGGGGCACCTGGGGCATCCGGATGGCCTCGACGAGCCG
>JAYUMN010000049.1:0-1628 GCA_043762595.1 Frankiales bacterium | reverse complement strand
ACACCCGGCCGACCGGGACCGTGCGACGATGCCGGCGTGCCGACCCCGGACCTGCTGGCCTCGTTGACGCTGGTCGTCGGCGACGAGGAGCTGCTGGTGTCCCGGGCCGTTGCCGCCGTCGTCGGAGCGGCCCGGGCCAGCAGCGCGGATATCGATGTGCAGGATCTGGATGCCGCCGTCCTGCAGCCTGGCGACTTGGCCGAGCTGCTGAGCCCGTCGCTGTTCGGTGACGAGCGGGTGCTGGTCATCCGGGCCGGTCAGGACCTCACGAAGGAGACGGCAGCCGAGGTCGTTGCTTACGTCCAGGATCCTCTGCCGGAGGTGGTACTCGTCGTCGTCCACGCGGGCGGCGCCAAGGGTAAGGCGCTCGTGCTGTCGCTGGTCGCCGCCGGCGCCCGGCGTGTCGACGCGCCGAAGATAGCCAAGATCAGTGAGCGCCGTGATTTCGTGCGCGCCGAGTTGCGTTCAGACGGGCGGCACGTCGCCGAGGAGGCGGTCACTGCCTTGCTTGACGCGGTCGGCACCGACCTGCGCGAGCTCTGCTCGGCCGCGGGTCAGCTGCTCAGCGACACCGCGGGGCCGATCACCGAGCAGGCAGTGGCCCGCTACCACCGGGGCCGGGCGGAGTCCAGTGGCTTCGCCGTCGCCGATCGGGCGGTCGACGGTGACCTCGCGGGGGCCCTTGAGCTGGCCCGCTGGGGCCAGGCCACCGGGCTCGCAGGTGTTCTGGTCACCAGTGCACTGGCCAGCACCCTGCGGTCGGTCGCGATGGTCGCGTCGGCGGGCCGGGCCCCCGTTGCGGTGCTCGCGGGGCAGCTTGGGATGCCACCGTGGAAGGTGGAGAAGACCCAGCGCCAGGCGCGCGGTTGGCATCCCGAGGGGTTGTCGGACGCGCTGCGCGCAGTCGCCGCCGCGGATGGCGATGTCAAAGGTGGCGCTGCCGACCAGGCCTATGCCGTCGAGCGCGCGTTGCTGGCGGTCGTGCAGGCGCGGGCGTCCGGGCGGTGACCGGGCGGCCACCCGGCCCTGACCTGCTGCGGCTGCAGCACCTGCAGCCGAAGCCTTGGCAGCGGGCTGCCATCGACGCTGGCCCTGCGTTGGTCGCCGTGCTGCTCGTGATGGCGGATCTGGCGACCGCGTGGACGCTGCTCGTACTGCCGGTGGCTGCCGCCGCAGTGGTCAAAAGCCACGATGTGGCTGCCGGGCTCCTGCTGCGGCGCACGCCCGAGTGTCGGCAGCGCCGAGCGCAGGTGTGTCGCGCGCGGCGCCGGGCGGCGGCTGAGGCGCGGTCAGGAAGAGGTACTAGACCCGGCCAGGTTGGCGGTCTTCTTCGCCATCGCCGACTTGCGGTTGGCGGCCTGGTTGGCGTGGATGACACCCTTGCTGGCGGCCTTATCCAGCTGCCGGCTCGCGGCCTGCAGCAGGCTGCTGGCGGCTGCTGCGTCCCCGGCGTCAGCGGCTTCGCGGAATTTGCGGACAGCGGTCTTGAGCGAGCTCTTGACCGACTTGTTGCGCAGACGGGCCTTCTCGTTGGTCTTGATGCGCTTGATCTGCGACTTGATGTTCGCCACGCGGAGATTCCTCGGATGATCGTCGGGGGTGGGGGCACGACAACATAGCGGCCGCGC
>JAYUMN010000048.1:0-2608 GCA_043762595.1 Frankiales bacterium | reverse complement strand
GCGGATCATAGAACCGGATGTGCGTCGGGTCGCGCCAGAAGTCGTTGCCCATCACCGACTGGCAGGCGGCGTTGGGCGTCGCTGCCACAAAATGCCCGCCGGGCCGTAACGCCCTGGCCGCCTCGGTGATGACCTCCTGCACCAGTTCGGCCGGGAGGTGCTCCACGAAATGGGCGCTGAACACGCCACCGAGGCTGGCGTCCGGTGTCGCCCGCAGATGCTCGACGGCGTCCATCAGCCGGACGTCGAGCCCGCCGCCAACCGCCGTCTCGACCATCCCCTCGTCGCTGTCGATGCCGTACGCCTCGACGCCTGCCTGGCCGAGCAGGGTGAGGAACTCGCCGCGGCCGGGCGCCAACTCGAGCACCGGGCCGGCGGTGAACCACGGCAGGTAGTGCCGCAGCCCGGCGAGGGTGTTCTCCCGGTCGTAGCCCATGAACGCGTAGTAGGCGCTCTCCACCCGGCTCATGCGGGCGTCACCTGGCTGCTCGCCGGGACGGCCAGGATGCCCGGCAGCTCGCCACTGGTCAGCCAGAACACCTCATCGAAGGTCCGCGCGGTCACCGGGTTGCCGCTGGTTGGCTCCTCGACCTGCACCGCGATCCGGAAGGCACCGTTCAGGGCTGGCGTTGCAGGGACCAGGAAATCCACGAAATAGCGGCCGGGCACGGCTGGCACGACCTGGCCGGGGGGCATCCGCATCGACCAGATCGGGATGTCGCCGGCGCCCATCACGACAGCGTGCACGATCCCGGCGTAGGCACCGTCGCGGCGTGGTTCGACCTCGACCTCGACCCGCAGGTGGCACGGCTGCCCAGCGGTCAGCGCAGCGGCCCGTGGCCCAGCCGGGGAAGCACTGACGGTCGCGCCGACCACGATGATGCCGCCCATCTCCGGCGGGCCGTCCGGAGCACCCACCGGCCGGTCGGTGCCGAGGATCCGGCGCAGGGTGCCGACCGCGAAGGCCGGGTCACCGTCGTACTGCACCCGGCCGTGGTCGATGACGATGCCCCGGGTGCACAGCGACTCGACCAGGTCCAGCGAGTGCGTGACGAGCAGGATCGTTTTGCCCTGCTGCTGGAAATCGTCGATCTTGGCGAGGCACTTGCGCTGGAAGGCCTCGTCGCCGACCGCGAGCACCTCGTCGACGAGCAGCACGTCGGGGTCGACGTGGACGGCGATGGCGAAGGCGAGCTTGACGTACTCGCCGGAGGAGTAGTGCTTCACCGGGTCGTCGATGCGCGGGTCCTGCTCGGAGAACTGGATGATCGAGCCGAGCATCGAGTCGACCTCACGCCGGGTCAGGCCGAGCAGTGCCGCGTTGAGGTAGATGTTCTCGCGTCCGGTCAACTCGCCATTGAAGCCCGCCCCCAGCTCCAGCAGGGAGGCGATCCGGCCCTCGACCGCGACCTCGCCGGAGGTCGGCCGCAGGATCCCGGCGAGCACCTTGAGCGTCGTCGACTTGCCGGCGCCGTTCGGCCCGATCAGGCCGACGGTCTCACCTGGTCCGACGATGACATCGACGTCGCGAAGCGCCCAGAACTCGCCATCGGTGCCGGCTCGGCGGGTCATGACGCGCTCTTTGAGCGAGGTGGCCCGCTGCTTGTGGGTGACGAAGCGCTTGCTGACCCGGCGGGCGGTGATGACCGGCTCGCTCACAGCTCTTCCGCGAAGTCTGCTTGCATCCGGGTGAAGACCCGGCGGGCCAGCAGGAACAGCAGGCCGGCGATGACGAGCCCAATCGCCAGGTTGCGGAGGTAGAACGCGTAGCCGGGATCGGCGAGCGCGCGGCCGGGTTGGTTGTTGATGGTGTTGGTGTAGCTGTCCCTGACGAACACCGCGCGTTGGAACGTCGATACGACGGTCGCCATCGGGTTGAGGAAGTAGAGCCAGAACCAGCTGCCGAGGTGGGCCTTGACTAACGACGACTGGTAGAGGATCGGATTGAGCCAGAACCACACCAGCATGGCGATCTCGACGACATGGGCGGTGTCGCGATAGCGGACGTTGAGCGCCGAGACGAGGTAGGACAACGCCGTTGAAAACAACAGCAGCAGCCCCAACGCGGGCACGATGAGCAGGAACGCCGGACTGAAGTCGTGCCGGAACAAGGTGGTGACCACCAACAGGATGCCCAGCTGCAGGGCGAAGTGCACGAGGGCGTAGCCAACCGCCGACAGCGGCAGCACCTGCAGCGGGAACCGCACCTTCTTCACCAGTGCGGCATTGCCGACGACGGTGCCGGACGCGGTGCTCACCGCCGCCGAGAACGCCGTCCAGGGCAGCAGCCCGCACATCAGGTAGATGGGGAAGCCGGGGATGCCGTTCTGTAGGACGACGCCGAAGATCAGGTAGTAGATGCCCATGAGCAGCAGCGGATTGGCCAGGCTCCAGGCGAAGCCGAGCGCACTGCCCTGGTATTTGACCTTGAGGTCCTTGCGGACGAGCTGGGTGAGCAACTCCCAGCGCACCGATCCTTGAGCGGCCGCCCGTGACCGCGAGAGGGCGCTGCGGTCGACCGTCTGGGGCGCCCCTGGTGCGGTGACTGCCACGCGGGGTCAGCCTCCCGGCCGCTCGACAGGGGCGCGTCGGCACGCCCCGGGGATCT